>JBFHEJ010000171.1:0-5684 GCA_041584255.1 Lysobacterales bacterium | reverse complement strand
GCCAATGCCTTGCAGGGTGCCATTACTGTCCTGCTCGAAGGTATGCCCAACCAGGAATGGGCCGGTTGCGATCAGCGTGCCACCCGACAGCTGGAGGATTGCCCGCGCAAAACCCGGCCCGTCCACCTCGAGTTGACCGCCCGTGATATGAAGATTCTGGCAGGAGTCCAGGTGCGCGAGGCGGGTATCGCCGGCGGTCACATCGTACACCACTGTAAACCGGGTCTCTCCGCCGATCGCCACCGCATCGTCATCGACTGGCACCGCGTCTCCGACCCAGTTGAAGGGATCTGACCAGGTCGTGCCGTCCCCACCGCCGTCCCAAAAGAGGGCGCCCGGCGCCGGATTGAACGTATTGCAGTCCTCAAAGCCGTCGCGGTGAAGTAGATCGACTCCTTCCTGGGCAGCGAGGATCGACGCGAACACCGAGGCAATGATCACGGTTGTTGCCCAGCATGAGCCGGTGAGTTTTCGCAACATGGGCTCTCCCGTTGGTGGGAGCCGCTATTTTCAGAATAGACTCCGGAGGGAGATCTGCTTCCTTATCCTGCAATCATGGCGTTCAGTCATCTGGTCCGAGGCCTTTTCCGGTCATGGCAGGTATGCTGATGCTTGATTGATTCAATCTTTCCGAAAACAGGGGCGGCTGCTATAAAGCGCAGTGGTGATCAGTCTTTCGTTTTGATGGGAAAATTCTCCGCTGACCAATTGTTGCGTGTGTTTCTCGCCAAGCCCCAGAACTTCCGGGTCGGGCTCGCCGCAGGTGAAGTGCTGTATCGCCAGGGCATCAAAGAGGACGCCGTCGCGGCCTGGTCGCTGGCCGATGATTACGATTCGCGAGTGCGTCGCATCAAGGATGCGCCGGACGCGCCTGCCGACATGCGTGCCGCTTCCGCCCGGGCCGACCGGGAGGTGAGGGCGCATTTTTCAAAGCTGCATCTGGATGCAATCGATGCCTTCGCTGGAACGGTCGATTCGGATCTCGGACGTGTGCGTAACGCCATTTGGACCATGACGCACGACGGCCCGGTCGAATTCCGAACGCCACTGCAAAAGCCGCAGATTTTCTACGTGCCGGATTTGCCGGCATCCCCGGTTTATCCGAAGGAGGGATTGCCCTGGGTAGCCGAACTTGAGTCGGCCTGGGCCGCTATTCGCGCTGAATACGGGCGCGCCATCCAGCAAGAGACCGAGCAGTTACCCTACGTGCCGGCGGAAACCACTGCGCCACAGTGGTCGAAACTGCGTGGCACGCTCGACTGGTCGGCGCTGCATTTGTTCAAGAACTCGGCGCCAACCGAACACACCAAGCGCTTTCCTGAGACATTTAAAGCTCTGCAAAACATCGATCTCGTCATGGTTGACGGCCAGCCCATGGAAGTTTTTTTCTCGCGGCTCAGGCCCAGCGCCCATATTCCGCCCCATTTCGGGCTCACCAACTCACGCCTGACGACGCATTTGCCGATCAGCGTGCCTGAAGGCTGTTCGATCCGGGTGGGGCAGGAAACCCATCAGTGGCGCGAAGGCAGGATTGTGGCCTTCGACGACAGTTTCGAGCACGAGGCGTGGAACCGCTCGCAGGAAGATCGCGTCGTGTTGATCTTCGAAGTGCACCACCCGGATCTCTCTGCCGACGAACGGGCGGCCATCGAACAGACCTACAGCGCGCGTCAGAACTGGCTCGATAAGCGGTTCGAGCTGCTTAAACGGCACCTCCGGCAGGATTGACCCTCGCTGATTTACGCGATCAGCGTGGAGAGTGTTCAGTAATCAGCGCCGGCTCAACGTTCGCGCTTCGAGGGCTCAAACCCAAAAGTTGGGGTCACAGTGAAACCCAACGTGCCTTGCTTTGGTGTCAGTTTCCGACCCCACTAACTTGTGTGGCCCAGCAGCTAGGTAATGCGTCCAGACCCCGGGACGCTGGTCACACACCATATTGAGGCCGCGAATGCAGTCCATTTCGTCTTGGCGGTATAGGTCCGGGAACAGCTCCGTTTTCCTGCGCGAAGAACGCAACGTTTCTGGATTATGACGTGATGCGCCTGACCACACCCAAGATCCAGTGTCCCTTTGGGGAATAAGTTGCGGGGCCGAGAAATCAGGAGGACGGTTCCGCGGCCTTGAGATCCGCTTCGCCGGCCTTGAGCTGCTCGACCAGCGCGGCTTTGCTGGCTTCCAGCTCGGCCATTCTGGTCTTTGCACCCTCGCCGCCTTTTTCGCCCAGCGCTTTCAGTTCGGCGTCCGCGAGGTCGATGGCCTTGCGGATCTCTTCCACCGAGGCGGCCTGCTCCGCCTTGTCGAAGGCCACGTCTTCGGCCTGGGTTTGCGCTGGCGATGCCGCCTGGGCGGCGGTGGCGGGGATGAACACCTGGCCGGCCTCCACGGATCGCGTGTTCATGAAGTTGGGCGAGACGATCTCGATGCCGGCCGCGTGCAGAGCATCCAGCATGGCCGCGCGCAGGCGCGAGCGCGCCGAGATCAGGCTCTGCACATCCTCCAGCAACCCCGCCACCCGGTAGGTCACCGAGAAATCACCGAGCTCGCGCACGTGCACGAAGGCATCCTGAAGACCAGCGGCCGCCGCCGCGCTGCTCAGGATTTCGGCCACGCGCTGGTGGGAGACGTCGTAACCGAGCGACACCTCGGCCGTAATGATCGTGCCCGAGGCACGCACCACCTGCAGCGGCTGGGTGACCATGTAGAGGTTGGGTACGGTTACGAGGTCGCGAAACTCGGTCTGGATCTCGGTGTGCAGCAGGTCCATCTCGGTAATGCGCCCGGTGAGGTCCGCCACCGTGATGAAATCGCCCGGCCGCGCATTGCCCACCACCTTGAGCATGATGCCGGCCATGATGTTGCCGATAAATGTGGTCGAGGACAGGGCAATGGCCGCGCTCAGCAAGATGCCGATCAGACTCAGCAACTGCCCGCGCAACGTATCGTTGATTGGCAATGCCACGACGATAGCCAAAAGCCCGGCCAGGGTCAGCGACAACATGATCAGCTGGAACTTGAACTGCGCGTCCGGCTTGTCCTGCCAGCGGCGTTTCAGGAACCGGTTGATGGCGAACAGGACCACGATGACGATGGCGATGGTGCCAAGCAGCGGCACCATGCGTGTCATCAGGTCGAGGAATTGGTCCATGGGTCTGGAGTTCCCTGGAAAAGGGGTCGGATCCAATTCTCTCCCTTTACGTTCTCTCCTGTCTACGAAAGAGCTGGATTCGACGACTTTACGTTCAGCACGGGTTCACAATTTTGCGGTACATTAACGCCAATTGCCGACAGGCTTTCACCGGATTGGTTTTCAACTGAGAGAAACTTTATGAATACATTTTCCCGCTCTTTGATCGTTGCTGTGGTCGTGAGCAGTCTGGTCGCGTGCTCCACCGCACCCAGTAAGGAAAATCAGGGCGTTCTGATCGGCGCGCTCGCGGGCGGCGTTTTAGGCAACCAGATTGGCGGCGGGAGCGGTCGCGTTTTAGCGACGATGCTGGGTGCTGTTGCGGGCGCTGCAATCGGCGGCAGCGTCGGGCGATCGATGGACGATACTGACCGCATGTACGCCGCCACGACACTGGAGAATGTCCGAACCGGCGTGCCGACGGCCTGGGTCAATCCAGATACCGGCTATGAATACCAGATGACTCCCACGAAGACCTACGAATCGGGAACCGGCCCATGTCGCGAATACACGCTGGACGCGACAATCGGCGGAAAGAATGAGCAGGTCTACGGAACCGCCTGCCGACAGGCCGACGGCAGCTGGAAGGTCGCCAAGTAACAACACCAAGGGGTTGCTTTACCTTCCCCTCGCCGGCACAAACAGCACCGGCACCGGCGACTCGCGCAGGATTTCCGCGCTGACGCTTCCCACCAGCGCGTCAGACAGCAGGTCGTGGTCGTGCAGGCCCACGACGATCAACTCTGAGCCGAGGCAGTCGGCCTCCTTTCCCGAGCGCGTTTCCTTTATTCTCGGACAAAAGGTCCCGGAACGCGGCTGGGGCGAGCAAAAGGCGCTGACCAACCCGGTTACAACAACTCAAGATCAGCTAACAGCAAACGCCAGGCGACCGGGTCATCCGGCATTTCATGCACGCTGCTGATCTCGCGCAGGGCCTGATAGGTCCAGTTGAGGGTCTGAGTGCTCGACTGCGGATTCTCGGCGATGGCCAGCAGGCCAGGTATCGCGGCATAGCGCTCGGCCACTTGCAAGGTCCCTGATTGGGCCAGTCCGCAGAACGCGCGTTCCCTCACGATGGCGGAGGAATCCTCGACGGCAATGGCCAGCAGCGGTTCGACCACCTCTACCCCGCCGAATTTGGCCAGTGATTCGACGGCCCATTGGCGTACGCCGATTTCCTGGTGGTTGACGGCCAGAAGCAGTTCATCGAACACCCGCTCGCGATCGACCCCCCTGGCGCCGATTACCGCCATGCTCCAAAGCGCCCAGGGGCCGGCGCCGTGGGGATCTTCTTCGAGCCGGTCGATCAGGCGGTTGACCTCCTGCGGGGATTTCTCGAGGTCGTATTGGGTCAGATGCATCTCAAACCCGGCCATGCGGATCTCGATCAACGGCGCATTGATGGCGGTTGTAATCAGCGCATCCAGCCGCGGGCCGGGCTCGATCTGTCCGCGCCAGGACTGGGCATTTTCGATGACATATTCGGCTGCGCCCGCAAAACGATTGATGGATAGTTCCAGGGCCCGTTCCGCCCGGGCCTGGGGCGGCAATTGTTCCACCATGGCGGTTTGAAAGTCGTCGAAGCGGGGTTCGGTGGATGGCCCGCGTTCGAACAACGGCTCGGCTATGGAGCGAAGCTGATTCAGGGCCGCGATCCTCAACGGTTCGGTTGCCGCGACCGTGGCTGTGGTGATCAACAAGACAGCGGTGGCGATCCATCTTTTCATGAAGGCAGTGTAGTGGGTGATTGGGGCCCTCTTGTGTAAATTCGCGGTAAAAACCGTGCCCGCAAATCAAGGTTTGGGGTCAGCGTGTGGGGGTAGGGCAAAAAAGAGAGTCGCACCATAGGTGCAGGCTTTACTTTGTTGCGCTGCTGTGATTTCGATTGTCGGTGGCGCCCTCCGGCGCCTCCAACTGGGTGCGCACCCAGTCGTCGAACTCGAGAACGCCTTTCTCGCCCGGCATCAGGATGCCGCCGCGGTGGCGCCGGTTGTTGAGGCCTTGCTGGTTGAGGACACAGACGCGCGCATCTTCGAGCACCACTTGGCGGCCAAACTCGCACAGGCGTTCCAATTCCGCCGCGCCGAGCTTCGGCGTCGATGCGTCCAGAAGCCACTCGACGGTCAGTTGCGTTCGTCGTGGGCCGATTGGCGTCACGCGAACGCTGCGCACGTAATCGACGTGGGCGACCAGGAACATACTCGGCCAAAAGGTGGCAAACGTCATGCCGGCCTGCTGCTGCGCCGGACCGAGCCCCGGCAGGGGCGGCAGCCAGGTGGTGCCGTCTGCAGACCAGGTTTCTGCGCCCGCGCGCAAACGCGCCGGGCCGTCGGCCTCGCTCATCTCGCCACGTGCGTAGGCGGGGACGAGGGCACACAGGTCGGGGTGTACGCCGGGGCAGTGATAGCACTCTGAAAAGTTCTCCCAGAAGATCTTCCAGTTGCACTCGATATCGTGATCTTCACGCTGCACGACCCGGAGATCGGCCAATGGCCAGGCG
>JBFHEJ010000170.1:0-5708 GCA_041584255.1 Lysobacterales bacterium | reverse complement strand
TGAAGCCGTCACCACAGGCTTGTTTCATCTTGACTGTGAGCAGACCCTCGTAGGCTAGCCAGTGTCTGAGCAGCGGGCGGGGCGGGCGATCCGATGCCCGCAGTGACGGCTGCCACTGGATGGCCTGAGCGCTGTTCTGAATTTCCGCGGACACGATCTCGGTGCATTCTGCCGGGTTCTGAAGAGGCGCCAGTTTAACTGATTCTCCGGGGATTCTGGGTCCAGTTGAAAAGTGCAGACGAACCACGTACAAGTACAGGCCAATGAGTCAGTCCGCAATCCTACGGCACCTTGCCGCCCTGGTGGCCTGCGATACGCAGAACCCACCGCGTGACATCACGGGCGCCAGCTCCATCATCACATACTGTTCAGGTGCGGTCGGTCCGGGATTTGACATTGAAGTCATCGACCACGGATCAGGACACGTCAGCTTTTATGCCGTTCGTGGCGAGCCGACCGTGCTGTTCAATGTCCACATCGACACCGTACCCTGCGGGCCCGGCTGGCGCCGTGATCCGCTGGCACTGCACGTCGAGGACGGTCGGGCATTTGGACGGGGTTCTTGTGACATCAAAGGGGCTGCGGCCACCCTCCTGGCCATCGCCGAATCGCAACCTGAGCACATGGCCTTGCTGTTCACCACGGACGAAGAGGCGCCCGGGGCACGGTGTGTGCGGCTGTTCTGCGAGTCCGGCAAGGCAGAGCAATTCGACCAGGTCGTCGTGGCCGAACCCACCGCCTGCCGGGCCATTTTGGGCCACCGCGGTTTTCTGTCCGCCCGCGGACGGTTTCAAGGCGTCCCGGGCCATTCTTCCGAGGCCCGGGCGATCGACGACAATGCAGTGCATCGCATGGTGCAATGGGCCAGCAGGGCACTGGAGCTGGCACGGAACAGGAACCCGGCGGATGGCGTTTCCGGTACCTGTCTGAACATCGGCACCGTTGAGGGCGGCACTGCAAACAACGTGATTGCGGGTGAAGCCGAATTGACCTGGAGCGCCAGGTTACAGCCAGGCGCATCCAACCGCGAGTTTCTGAAAGACATTGAAGCCTGCGCCCCACAAGGTGCCGGCGTCGAGTGGGATGTTGATCACATCGGCGAACCCCTGCCGGCTGCCGGGCGCGGCGATGAAGTCGCCCGCCGCTTCGCGTCGCAGCACGCCCTGGAGCCAGGGAAGCCTGTAGATTTCTGGACAGAGGCCGCGATATTCTCCGAATACGGGCTGTCGGCGCTGGTGCTGGGTCCCGGGAACATCGAGCAGGCCCATATTGCCGATGAATGGGTGGCACAGGAGCAACTCGAGCAGGCTGCAAAATTGTATGGCCGAATCATCGCGACGGCCCGGTAGTCGAAGGGTAAAGGAGCACCGTGAACGAAGGAACAGGCGAAAAGCTGCGTGAAGTGGTCATCCAGGTGCTGAGTGAACTGGGCACCAGCCGTGAGGCGCAGTATTACCTGACGCGATACAGTCGCACCGACTCGCTGCGATTCGCGGTCATCAAAATCGGCGGCGCAATTCTCGAAAAGAAACTGGACTGGCTGGCTGAATCGCTGGCCCTGCTGCGCAAGCTCGGACTGATGCCGATTATCCTGCACGGCGCTGGTCCGCAGCTCGACAAGGCACTGGCTACCGCGGGTGTGTCCAGCGAAAAGCCGGGTGGCATGCGCGTGACGACGCCCGAGGTGATGAAGGTCATGCGCCCCGTCGTTTACCGGGCGAACCGCGACCTCGTCCAGGCGCTGCAGGGTGAGGGGGTGCGTGCCCACGGCATTCAGCACGGCGTTTTCGAATGCGACTTCCTCGACCAGGAGAAGCTCGGGTTGGTGGGCATGGTCCGTCGGGTCCACCTCGAGGCGATTCGCGACGTCATGGACACCGGTGCGCTGCCGGTCGTGGCCTGCCTTGGGGAAACCGACACCGGCCAGGTCATGAACGTCAACGCGGATGTCGCGGCGCGCGAGCTGATCCTGGCCGTTCGCCCCTATAAGATCATTTTCCTCACCGACACCGGCGGTCTTCTGGACGAGGCCGGGCGCGTCATGCGGGTAATCAATCTGCGTAGCGAATTCGACCACCTGCGCGCCCAGCCCTGGGTGCACTCCGGCATGCTGCTCAAGCTCGAACAGATTCAGCAGATGCTTTCCGACCTGCCCGACTCAGCGTCGGTGTCCATCACGTCGGTTGAAAACCTGGTCACCGAGTTGTTCACGCACCGCGGCGCGGGCACGCTGATCCGCATTGGAGAGGAAGTGATCGAATCCAGCCGGATCGACGAGGCCGACCAGGCCGGGTTGCGCAAGCTGTTGGAATCGAGCTTCGACAGGAAGCTCAGGGAAGACTACTTCGATGACCTGGATCTCAAATTCATGATCCGGAGTGAATCCTACGGCGCCGCCGCCATTGTGCTCGAGGGAGTCGATGGTATTCCTTACCTCGACAAGTACGCTGCCGCGCCGGACTCGCAGGGCACCGGGCTGGGCGCGACGGTGTGGAAGGAATTGCTGCGGCGGTGTCCAAAGCTATACTGGCGTTCGCGGACCGACAATACTTTGACGCGCTGGTACTACCAACAGGCCGACTGCAGCTTCGCCTCCGAAAAATGGGTGACGTTTACGCGCGGCATCGAGGACTTCAACCAGCTCAAGCGCTGCAGGGACGACAGCTTCAGGCGCCAGGGAAGCTGGGAGTCGGCGGAACAACTTTCCGTGGAAACCACCGGTGCCTAGCGTCACAGTGATCGGCGCCCGCGGGTACACGGGCAGCGAGTTGCTGCCTCTCATTTGGCGCCATCCGGAATTCGAGCTTGCCGCCATTGGCTCCCGCAGCGCCGCGGGGCAGCGCGTGGCCGAAAGCATGCCGGGACTGGATGGCTGCAATCTCGCCTACAGCGACATTTCGCCTGCCACGTTGTATGAATATCCGGCGGACGCTTTCATCCTGGCGTTGCCCAATGGCGAGGCGGCAGATTATGTCGCCGCCATTGACGCGGCTTGCCCCCAGGCCGTCATTGTCGACCTCAGCGCGGATTACCGCTTTGACGACACCTGGATTTATGGCCAGCCAGAGCGATTCGGCGATCGCGTTGCAGGCGCCCGGCGTATCGCCAATCCTGGCTGCTATGCCACCGGCATGCAGCTGGCGCTGGCGCCCATCGTCGACCAGCTTGTGGCTACGCCTTCGGCTTTTGGAGTGTCGGGTTACAGCGGTGCGGGTCGCACGCGGTCGCGTAAGAATGACCCCGAAGCGCTGCGCGACAATCTGATGCCGTATTCCCTTGCGGGGCATGTTCACGAACGCGAGGTGACGCGGCACATCGGTCACCGCGTCCGCTTCCTGCCACATGTGGCTGCCTTTTTCCGCGGAATCAACCTGACCGTATCGGCCGAGTTGAAGGACCCGGTCAGCCCCCGGGGCTTGCACGAACTGTTCGCAGCCGCCTGGGAGGGCTGTACGCTGATCGAGGTGCAGGAAGGCATCCCCGAAGTGGCCGAGATCCAGGGACGCCACGGCGTCAGGATCGGCGGCTTTACGGCCAGTGACGCGGCGCCGGGAAGTATCGCCGTCGTGTGTGTGCTCGACAACCTGCTCAAGGGCGCGGCCACGCAGGCGGTGCAGAACCTCAACCTTTCCTTTGGTTTTGATGGACTGTCCGGGATTCCCCGGTGAGCCGGGCAAATGAGTAAAGGACCTGGGGCGCTCTGGCAGGCCGCCGGCGCAGCAGGACCCGACGAGGCCGTCATGGCATTTCTCGCCGGTGATGACGTCGTCCATGACCGCCTGCTGTTCCGTTACGACATCCGTGCGACGATCGCCCACGTGCAGGGCCTCGATCGCATTGATGTGCTGACGAGTGATGAAGGCGACGCGCTTTGTGCCCTGCTGGAAAAGTTGGACGAGGAATTCCAGTCCGGACACTTCGAACTGGATGAGCGCTTCGAGGACGGCCACTCCGCCATCGAGCATTATTTGACTGCCGAGGCTGGCGCCCTGGGAGAAAAGGTCCATACCGGGCGCAGTCGGAATGACCAGGTGCTGGTCGCTTCGAGGCTTTTTCTCAGGGATGTCCTGGACGAGCTCATTCAGCTGGTTCGCGCGACCGCACTGGCTTGTCTTGAAAGGGCCGAATCGGATGGCGGGCTGGCCATGCCGGGCTATACCCATCTTCAGCGCGCCGTACCCTCCAGCGTCGGTATGTGGCTTGGCGGCTTTGCGGAGGCATTTGCGGACAACCTGGATTTCGCTCGCGCAGTCCGCGGGCTGGTTGACTGCAATCCGCTCGGCACCGCCGCAGGTTATGGCGTCAACCTGGCGCTTGACCGCGACGGGGTTACCAAGGCCCTGGGTTTTGAGCGTCTCCAGCTCAATCCGGTGAGTGCCCAGATGAGTCGTGGCAAATTCGAGGTCATGGCCCTGCAAGCGGCTTCACACGCGCTGCATGATGTCCGTCGCCTGGCGTGGGACCTGAGCCTGTTTACAACGGCCGAGTTTGGGTTTGTAAAGCTGCCCGATCGTTACATCACCGGTTCTTCGATCATGCCCAATAAGCGCAACCCGGATGTGGTCGAACTGTTACGCGCTCGGCCTGCGGTGGTGGATGCAGCGATCCATGAAATCCAGGCGGTCGTCTCGCTTCCTTCCGGATACCACCGCGACCTTCAGTTCACCAAGCCTCCGATGATAAGAGGCCTGACGGCTGCATTGCAGGCGATGGCGGTCGTTCCCGGCCTGGTCGAAAGCTTGCGCTTTGACGCCGAGCGCATGCGTCGGGCCATTACTCCCGAGATGTACGCCACCGATGCCGCCATCGAGCTGGCCGCGAAAGGCGTGCCGTTCCGCAGCGCTTATCGCCAGGTCAAGGAAGCGGCGGGAGAGGCGGGGCCACGCCAGCCTGAAGACAGTCTGGGGCAGCGAAATTCGCCTGGCGCGAGTGCAGATTTGCGGCTCGAAGATATTGGCCGACGTCTGCGCGAATGAACAATTTCAGATATTTCTCGAAATACTTCTTGACTCCCGGAAACCCACCTCTATAATTCGCCCCCTTGCCGCGTCGTGTCATCGACCGGCGCGCTCGAAAAAAGTGGATCAAAATACCTATTTCGGGCGAGATTTCGCTCACAACGCGTTGACTGCAACTTTGGTTGGCGTATAATGGGCGGCCCGCCCAGCACCGGGTGGCGATTCCTTTGTGAATCCAACCGGCGCGGCGATCCGAGAGGGTTAAGCCGCGGCGGTGTCGTGCGGGGTTTTATAGCAGTCTCGACGACTGCTGTGAGTCGGTAAGAAGCCGACGGTCGTAAAGCGCGAAATGCGTTCAGGTCTTCGGACTGCGACCAGAACTTTTTCGTTGTTACGGGTTTCACGCTTCAACAACTTGGCTGTGAAAAAAGTGGCAACGAAGAACGTTCGGGTTCTTTAACAAATTACGGTAACTTGTGTGGGCGCTTGCGTCATGGAATTTGCCATGAAGAAAGCGACCATGCCCTGAATAATACTTGTCTTCGGACAAGAGTAATCGGGAGCAAGGTTCAGCTTTCAGCTAGAAGTAAATGACCGCGGACTACTGGTTTTGCCTTTGGTCCAAGGTCGAAAACTTTAAACTGAAGAGTTTGATCCTGGCTCAGATTGAACGCTGGCGGCATGCCTAACACATGCAAGTCGAACGGAAACAGGACGCTGTGATCCCTTGGAAGATCCCTTCGGGGTGAT
>JBFHEJ010000169.1:0-5711 GCA_041584255.1 Lysobacterales bacterium | reverse complement strand
CAGGTCCTGAATTTCCTGTTCGGCGCGCCGCTCTTCGTCTTCGGTAATGTCCTTGTCCCTGAGCAGGTCCTTGATATGGTTGTTGGCGTCGCGGCGAATGTTGCGAATGGCGATCTTGGCGTTCTCGCCTTCGTGGTGCACGACCTTGCCGAGTTCCAGCCGGCGCTCTTCGGTCAGAGGGGGCAGGGGGATGCGGATGACGTTGCCCGCGGTCGTAGGGTTGAGGCCGAGATCTGAGGTGAGGATCGCTTTTTCGATCACCGGCACCATGCTCTTGTCCCACGGCGTGACCATCAGGGTGCGGGCATCCTCAATGGCCACCGTGGCTGCCTGGCTGATGGGTACCTGGGAACCGTAATAGTCCACCTGGACGTGCTCGAGCAGGCTCGGGTGTGCCCTGCCGGTGCGGATCTTGGCCAGCTCGTGGCGAAGTGCTTCGAGGCTCTTGCTCATTCTAGAGCGGGCGTCGGATTTGATTTCAGCGAGCATGAATCAATTACTCCTCGAATCAGTGAATCAATGTGCCGATTGGCTCACCAAGAACCAGCCGCTTGAGATTGCCTTCGCCGAATACGTCGAAAACGCGAATAGGCATGTCCTGATCACGGCACAGAACGATGGCATTGGCATCCATGACCCCAAGCTTGCCCTCGATCACGTGATCGTAGCTGAGTTGCTCGAACCGCTTGGCATCCGGATTGATTTCGGGATCTGAATCGTACACGCCGTCCACCCGGGTTGCCTTGAGCAGGATGGATGCGCCAATTTCAATGGCGCGCAGTGCAGCAGCCGTGTCGGTGGTGAAAAAGGGGTTTCCCGTACCGGCCGCGCAGATCACCACACGGCCCTTCTCAAGGTGCCGTTGGGCACGGCGCCGGATGTAATCCTCGCAGACATCGTGAATGGACAGCGCCGACATGACACGCGCATCGGTGCCAATGCTTTCCATGGCGTCCTGCAGCGCCAGGGCGTTCATCACCGTGGCCAGCATGCCCATGTGGTCTCCGGTCACCCGGTCGATGCCGGATTCGGCAAGCCCGGCGCCCCGGAAAATGTTGCCGCCGCCGATGACCAGCGCCACCTCCACACCCGTCTTAGCGACATCGCCGACTTCGCCGGCGATGCGGTGGATCACTTTAGGATCGATGCCGTAGTCCTCGCCGCCCAGCAATGCTTCGCCGCTGAGCTTGAGCAATATCCTCTGGTGCGCAGTCTTGGTCACTGGTTATCGATCCAATTCTCGGAATCCCCGCGGTGACTGCCGATTATAGACCTTCCGAGGCCGACGCTTAGCCGCCGCGGGCCTGTTGCAGCACCTCATCGGCAAAACTCGTCTCTTCCTTGTCGATCCCCTCACCCACCACGAGCCGTTCAAAGCCCTTGACGCTGGCGCCTGCCTGCGACAGCAGCTTTTCGACCGTAAGATCGCTGTCCTTGACGAAAGGCTGGCCGAGCAGAGTAATGGCAGACAGGTGTTTGCGCAGTCGACCGTCGATCATTTTTTCCACGATCTCCAGCGGCTTTCCCGAATCCTCCGCCTGGGCGGCGAGGATTTCTTTTTCCTTGGCGATCACGGCTTCGGGCACATCGCCCGTCGAAACATACTCCGGGCTCATCGCGGCAACGTGCATGGCAATATCGCGGGCCAGTGATCCGTCACCGCCCTCGAGCTCAACCAGCACCCCGATTTTGCCGCCGTGGACATAGGCCCCGATCACGCCGTTGGTTTCCAGACGCGCCATGCGACGGACCTGGATGTTTTCCCCGATCTTGGCGACCAGCGCCTGTCGGGCCTCTTCGACCGTGGCTTCACCGACGCGGCTGTCTAGCAGCGTATGCAGGTCTGCGTCGCCATTGTCCAGTGCATTCTGCGCAACGGCCTCGGCGAAGTTGATGAAGTTCTCATCCTTGGCCACGAAGTCGGTTTCACAGTTGATCTCAACCATGACTGCCCGCCGGTTGTCCTCGCTCGAGGCCAGCGTGATCTTGCCCTCGGCTGCGGTGCGTCCCGCTTTTTTGTCAGCCTGGGCCAGGCCGGCTTTGCGCAAGTGTTCGATGGCGGCTTCGATGTCACCACCGGTATCCACCAGTGCATTTTTGCATTCCATCATTCCGGCGCCGGTGCGCTCGCGAAGGTCTTTTACCATTGCGGCCGTCACTGCCATTGATCTCTTCCTCTTTGAATTTGCGTATGTACGATGTTGAAGTAATTGGCGCAGCGCTGTGATGATTATTCGTCAGCTTTGGCGTCGTCTGCAGCCGCTTTCTTGGATGCGGTCTTCGCGGCGGCCTTCTTCACCTTTTTCTTGGTTGCCTTCTTGGTTGCCTTCTTGGCTGCTTTCTTGGTCGCATTCTTTGCGGCCTTCTTGGCTACCTTCTTTGCTGGCTTTTTTTCCGCGGCATCGGCAGAAGCCTCGGGCTTTCCTTCCCCGGCGTCCACAGCTGCTTCGGCTTGCTGCTCCTGCGCTGATTCCGCTTTCTCAGCCCGCTCGCCCTCATCGGCCTCAGGTGTTGGGGCTTCTTCAGCCTCCGCCCTGGCTTGTGGGGCATCATCCTCGCTTTCGGCAGCGGCAGGCTCGGTAGCGCCTGCAGCTTCAGCCTCGGGTTGCTCCGTGGCCTTGGCTTCCGGTTGAGCTTCATCCTTTGCTTCAGCGGGCGCTTCCGGCTGGGCCTGGTCCCTTGCTTCAGCGGGCGCTCCGGGCTTTGGTTCTTCAGCAGACTCAGCGGCGGGCGGGACAGGCTTGCTCGCGACCTTCTTGCTGACTTTTTTACGCACGACTTTCTTGGCCGCCTTCCTGGACGGCTTCTTGTCTTCGGCCTTTGAATCCTTGCGTTTGATCGGGTTGCCTTCTTCGTCCAGCTCGACGAACTCGTCGTCCACATCTATCTGCGGGGCCGAGGCGCGGCCTTCCAGAACGGAATCGGCAGCCAGTTGGGTGTAAAGGCGAATCGAGCGAATCGCGTCGTCGTTTCCGGGAATCACGTAATCGATGCCCTCAGGGGAACAATTGGTGTCCACCACCGCCACCACCGGTATGCCCAGTTTCTGGGCTTCCTTGACCGCGATGTCTTCGTGGCCCACGTCAACGACGAACAGCGCGTCCGGCAGGCCCTTCATATCCTTGATGCCGCCGAGGCTCTTTTCGAGCTTGTCGCGCTCGCGGGTGAGCTGAAGCACCTCTTTCTTGACCAGGTGGTTGACGTCACCGTCTTCCATCATCTGTTCGAGCTGATGAAGCCGCTTGACCGAAGCGCGGATCGTCCGGTAGTTGGTCAGCATGCCGCCCAGCCAGCGCTGGGAAACGTAGGGCATGTTGCAACGCTGCGCTTCTTCCGCGATGGCCTTGCTGGCAGCGCGCTTGGTGCCGACGAAGAGAA
Organism: Lysobacterales bacterium; assembly: GCA_041584255.1. Classification (GTDB taxonomy): domain Bacteria; phylum Pseudomonadota; class Gammaproteobacteria; order Xanthomonadales; family SZUA-36; genus JAUIBE01. The sequence goes on along the minus strand of JBFHEJ010000169.1, from coordinate 2,333 downwards.
CCGTGCCGCGCTTGGAGGCGAGCTTGCCGATGAAGTTGAGCGCGTCGCTCAGCAGCGGAAGCGTCTTCTCCAGGTTGATGATGTGAATCTTGCCCCGCGCGCCGAAAATGAACGGCTCCATCTTGGGGTTCCAGTAACGGGTCTGGTGACCGAAGTGCACGCCAGCTTCCAGCATCTGGCGCATGGTGACGTCTGCCATGATTTTTCCTTCCACATTGGAAACGCGCAGCCCGGCGGCCGCGAGAATCCGGGGTTAAACCTCCACGCACCCGTTGCAGAGACCCTGCTGCCACCATCCGGCGGGCGGGGCACCCATCTGAACCATTGCGGTGCGGGTTCGAATTCGGCGATTCGGCTTCCGGAATCCATGCTTAAGTTCGGGATTCCCGGTCACGCAATGCCCGCTCGCCGTGGGCGGACTTGTGAGCCGTGTCGAAGCAGCCGAGCTTTATATCAGAATCCGCCGGGTGCGACAAGCCTTATTGGATTGTGGTCTGAGGGTGCAGACAGGCCATGAAAGGGCGAACTGCAGTTCATTAATGCCTGCTTTGGATACGTCGAAGGTGACGAAAATTGGCAGGTATGGCGTACAGGACTGACGGGCGTTGTCACCCGCCAGGCCATTTGGCGGAACAATTTGAGGCCTCAGGCAGCCTCGAGTGAAGTGTCGCTCAATTTCCTGATGCTTCTGGCTATCCAAACCTGCCGTCTGTCGGAAAAAGGAACGTAATTCAGTTGATGGCACGGTTTATGCATTAATAATTGTGCGATATTTCCAAAAATTCGCACTTTCACGTTTTGAAATGGAGTTCAAATCATGACCAAGTACGTGCGCATTCTTTGTCTGTCGGTCCTTCTGGGCCTCCTCTCGACCAATCTTCTGGCAGACGGCGTCCCACCTTCGGGTGAGGAAGTCTGTGATGTTCTGCAACTCGAAGGCGTGACGCCCGGCCTGTATGGGCTGTGCAATGCCTATTGCGAAGCCAAGGACTGTGATTCCTACGGCCCCTACGAAGACCAGCCGAGGAGTTGTCAGCGCCTTTTCGACAACTACGAGAGAATGCGCGAGAGGGCAAACAATCCGCTGGATCCGGAAATGCCGTGCCTGGCGGAAGAATCCGTGGTCTGCCCATGCTGGCCGCCTGAGTCCGGCCGAGTCGCCGACGGTGGAATGGGCCTGCCAGCAGCGTTCTGTTTGACCGATACGCCGGGCGGCCCAGTCTCGACCGACGCGGTCTTTTACGACGATTTCCAAGGAACGAACATGATTAGTTTCACTGCAGGAATGGGCGCTGTGCCCAATGCGCCGAATGACGAGGGATGCCAATATTTGAATGGTATGTCAATGGAAATGGATGAGGTGCTGACCACCCCAGACGAGCAGGCAGTTTGCCGTGCAGGCGTGGCGCAGCTTAGAGATGAGGATTTCCAAGACCTATCTTGCGTGCTGCTGCCGTAGGTTTATGCAAGGGGCACCCTCAGGATGCGGGGTCCTAAGGGATGGGGATCAGCACCGTTGCCAAGGACTGGCGGGGTGCTGGTCCCCCTGGATCTGAGCCCAGGATGGGACCACAGGGAGCGTGTGACGAGACCATGGAAATCATCGACATGCAGAAGGGACTTGAACAGCATTCGAATTTCCTGCTAGATTACCAGTCGGGCGCGAATCATTTTGCGCCGCAAGGGGGAATCGAAGCGAATCACCACACAATCAGGGGATCCAGTTTCAATTCTCACAACGTAGTGGCAACGGGTCGGTTGCCGATGAGCAGTGACGACAGGGAGGTCGGATTGGCTCGTTTCAGTCTCAGCTCGCGGGTTGCCGCGGGCTACTTCGAGAACGGGATCCAGCTCGCTTCCTTGCCAGGAAGCCGGGCTGGTTTTGCCTGTCCGCTTTCCAACCAAGGGAGTCTGTTCCCCAAGCAAGGTTCGGCCACGCTGCATTAGCGCGCCGATCCGGAACAGTCTCCTCTAGGCCCGCTATCTCAATCCCTGTGCCGGCGGGCCTCCAGCGAGACATCCTGGAGTCCCTTCTTCCAGGGTGCATAGGGCGGGGAAGGCAACTTCCCTGCCCTTTTTTTATCTCTTCTGCTTCGTAAGGAACGTAGTTGTTGGATGCTTGTTTCCCTGCTCCGTCAACGCGCGCTGCGCGTTGCCGAAGGCGACTGCATGCGCATCCAACGACCCCAGCGGCTGTACTTTTTGTGGTGGCTGCTTCGTAAGGAACGTAGTTGTTGGATGCTTGTTTCCCTGCTCCGTCAACGCGCGCTGCGCGTTGCCGAAGGCGACTGCATGCGCATCCAACGACCCCAGCGGCTGTACTTTTTGTGGTG
>JBFHEJ010000168.1:0-5711 GCA_041584255.1 Lysobacterales bacterium | reverse complement strand
TGCAACGCGTAAGCCAGCGCGGCGACGAAAAGGAAAAACGGCACCGAGTCCAGCACACCCATGATCCACAGCACGACATCATCGACCCAGCTGAAGGCGCGCCATCCCGCCACGGCACCGAACAATGCGCCCAGCAGGGTTGATGCCGAGGCCACGGTGAGGCCGATCTCGAACGCCGTGCGGGTGCTGAACACCGCCCGCTCGAAGATATCCTGGCCGAGGACGTTGGTGCCAAACCAGTGTCTGGCACCGGCTGGCTCCCAGCGCCCGCCGACGGCTCGAGCCCAGTCCTGGCCAAGCAAACCCATCCACACTCCCGCAGCGAGGACGAAAAAGCCACCGACGATAACGAGCCCCAGCACCCCCCAGCGGTCATGCACGAGCCTGCGCCAGGCGCGGCCTGCGGGTGACGACGAGCCAGACGTCATGGGATTGATCCGCCCGCGTTGGCAAACGCTTCTTCGATGCGCGGATCGAATAGCCGGTAGAGAAAATCCGCCAGCAACTGGACCACTACAAAGCTGACCGCGGTCATCGCCACTACCGCCTTGAGCACGGGCTGGTCGCCGTTCGTGATGGCTTCGAAGGTTGCCCTGCCGACGCCCGGGATGCCGAAGTAGGTTTCCATGAGCAGGCTGCCGGAAACGAGCATCAGGGGGATTGAGAACAGCAGGCGCGTGAGCAGCGGGCCCATGGAATTGGCGAGCACATGGCGAGTCATGATGGTGAACGGCGAGGCGCCAAATGCCCTGGCCACGCGAACGTGGTCGCGGCCGGCTTCCTCGACGAAAACAGAGCGGTAAAAGCGCGTGTTGTAACCCAGGCTGACGATGATGAGCGCCAGCGACGGAACGGTCACGTAATAGAGATAGGAGCCCACATCGCTGACCTGCCAACCCCTGACCGGCAATAGGTTAAGACCGTAGGGCGTGCAAAGCAGTACCTGCAGGGCGATGATGATGACGAGGAAGCTCAGACTCATTCCGCCGACTGACAGGCCGGTGATGAGGCGATCCAGCCAGCCGCCGCGGTGCCAGGCCGCCAGCATGGCCAGCGCGATTGCAAGCAGATTGCCGATCAGGAATCCCGGCAGGATCAGCGCCAGCGTGACCGGCACGGTACGGGCCAGGATCGAACGAACCGCCTCTCCGCTCGAATCGGAGTTGCCCAGGTCAAGGCTCGCCAGGTCCGTCAGGTAGTCGAGGTAGCGCGTGATGAATGGCTGGTCATAGCCCAGCTGGTGGCGGATTTCCTCGATCTGCTCCGCTGTCGGGTTCTTGCCAAGAAGTCCATACGTGCGGTCCGGGCCGAACCACACCATGAGTACGAAGCTCAGTAGGGTGACACCGACGATGAGCAGCAGGCTGTTACCGATTTTCCTGAGCAGGTACGCCACTAGCGCGCCTGGTTTGGCGAAACGAGGACGAACCTGAAGTAGCCGCCGCCCACGAACGATCGATCCGGAAGCATGGCAACGTCGCGGTGCCACATCAGGATCAGGGTCCTCGAGATTCCACTGATCGCCGCACAATCCTCCATCACCAGCCGGTTCATGTTGTGGTACATCGCGGTGCGTGTCGGCGAGGGCTGCATGAGTGAGCTGGTGCGGTAAAGCCGGTTGAATTCCTCGTTGTCATAATTGGAATTGTTCGAGCCCGGAGAGGCGTTGGGGCCGTAGAACAGCTGGATGGTGTTTTCGGCGTCCGGGTAATCCATGGTCCAGCTCAGGGTGATCAGCATTACCTCGCGGTTCTGAAAAGCGCGCGCATAATCGCCGTAGGTGGCGTAGGTGAGCGGCTGGATTTTATCGGACGGGTAGCCGATGTCGGCCATGAAGCTGCGAAATTGCTCGAACATCTGCCGATCGGTGACTCCGGCTACCAGTCCGTATTGCAGTTCCGGAAGATTTCCTTCGTGCCAGCCGTGGTTCAGCAGCAGATTGCGGGCCTCATCCACGTCGCGTGTAACGTAACCGGGGTCCAGGTCGTCATTGAATTCAGGGGTCGCCGGCGGGATGATGCCGGGAAACACCTTTCCGAGACCGTAGTAAAAAATTTCGTTGCGCTTTTCCCAGTCGAATGCCTTGACAATGGCACAGCGCAGCGCGCGGTTGCGGGCGTCCCGATCTGCATCGGGATGGCTGCCGATGCGGGGGTCGCTCATGTTGAAATAAGTCAGCACCAGGCCGGATTCGAGGTTGGCGCTCATGCGGAACGTGTTGTCAAATTCTGCGCTGAGCCGGGGCGGGCGACGTTCAGCCAGAATGCTGTCGAACTGGCTGACGGGAACCTTGATGAAATCGAGTTCACCGGCAATGAATGCGTTCCAGCGTGCCGCGTCCTCGGCAATGAACTCGATCTCGATGCGGTTGGTCAGCGGTGGGACGAGCCCTTCCAGAGCCTCGAGGCCGTATCCGGCCTGCGCCGCCGGGTCGAATCCTTCGCGAGCGAGACTGAAGGGCTCCTCGCGGAAAGCCTGATTGTGTTCCAGGACCGCGCGGGCAGAATCGAAAGATGCCAGCCGGTAAGGGCCGGAACCGACGGGATTGAGCGAGAACTCCGGACCGTAGTGTTCCACCGCCTCGCGCGGCACGACGGCTGAGAAGCCCTGGCTCAGCGTGTGTGCCAGCTGTGGAAAGGGCTGGATCAATTGGATCTGGATGGTTCTGTCATCGAGGGCCCGCAATCCGGGCACTTCACGTTTGTAATCTGCCCCGTCTTCCTTCCATTCGGCCATGCCGACGATGCGGCCGGCCCAAAGCCATGAACCCGAGGAGCGAACCGCGGGGTCGAAGTGGCGCTTGATGGAGTAGACGAAATCCTCTGCGGTAACTGCGCGCCCCTGGCCATCCGGAAAGGCGGGGTCGTCGATAAACAGCACGCCCGGCTTGATACGGATGGTGTAGATCAGTCCATCGGACGAGACCTGGGGCAATTCCTCGGCCAGGTTGGGTTCCAGCGCATAAGGCCTTGCCAGGTACTTGTAGCGGTAAAGGGTGTCGTACAGGTTGACGGCAAAGAAATTGGCGTAGATGTTGTCCGCCCGCGCTGGATCAAGGTTGGTGGGGGCGCCGTCCATGGCGTGGCGATACACCGACGCGCCGCCACCTGTCGCGGGGGCATCGGTCTCCGCGCCGCAAGCCGACAGCAGCAGCAAAAGGACCAGGCCAAAACCCGGGAACAGGCTGGGAACCCTTCCATGGGCCGTGGGGGCAAGCCTGGTTGCGGGCCTGGTCCGGCGCATGGCGGTCAGATTAGCCTATGCCAACAAGGCCAGCAAACGCGGATGGCTTACTCCGTTTCGTCGAGCAGGGCGTCGTAGTCGGGGGCAGGCGGATTGCCGTTATAGATTTCGAACTCGCGCCGCTGAAAGTAGACGTCGCGGATCAGCGCATAAGGATCTTCCGCGGCATCGATGTCCGCCTGCAGCGGCAGTAATTCGGCGCGCAGTGAAATCAGGTCCAGGGTCAGCGGAACGTAATTGTTCTCCTCGCGCGCGTAGTAACTGATGGGGTGCAAATAGCCATACATCGAGCGACCGAGAGTGTCCCGCACCGTGTGTGGCCCGAATACGGGCAGGACGAGGTAGCGGCTCTCTTTCCAGCCCCACACGGCAAGGGTTTGACCGAAATCTTCCTCGTAGTCGGGAATGCCTTCGCGCGTCGCGACATCGAAAAAACCTAACAGGCCGAATGTGGAGTTCATCAGGAAACGCCCCGTGGCCGTCATGGAGTCCTTGAACCGCCCCTGCAAGATCAGGTTGGCGAAATTGACCGGCCAGGCCAGATTTCGAAAGAAGTTGCGCACCCCGCGTTGCGGCGCGTCCGGCATGACGCGGTCATAGCCCTTTGCCACGGGGCGAAGAACCGCCTTGTCGATCGCGGTGTTGAAAGCATGCACGTTGCGGTTGAACCCTTCCCACGGATCCCGCACCGGGTCGGTCGGGTTGGCCGGCACCGATGCACAGCCCGCAACCAGAAGTGCGAGCGTCAGCATGGCCGCTCCGCGGGCAAGACGCCTGGTCCTGGTCTGGCGATCGATCCTCGTCTTCATGATTGGGGATCCTGTTCTGTCGAACTGCCGCTACCCAGGTAATTCTCGGCGTCGCAAAGCCTGGCGATCTTCAGCAGTGCTTCCGGTGGATGATGAATGTCCATCAGCTTATCCGAGCCGGTTTCACGGCGAAAGACCGACTGCCACTCGAGCAGCAAAGCGAGACCTGCGCTGTCGATCTGGCTGACTTCGGCAAGGTCCAGAGTGCGCGGCAATTTGCCGTCGCGCGCGGCGGCGACTACCGCCTCGTACAGCGGCTTGACGGTGGAAAAGGTCAGCCTGCCGCCAAGGCGTGCGGCGTCCCCCTCGATCTTCAGTGCGCCCCCGGACATGCGCTCAGGACCCAGTGACGTCGATTTGCCCGGCACGCAGGTCGGCGGTGACTTTGTCGATGCCTTCGGCAGCGACTTTCGGCGCCAGTTGATTTCGAAAGGTGAGGACGTAAGACACGCCTTCGACCGTGACATCGAAAACCTTCCAGCCGTCAGACGTCTTACGGAACGCATAGTCCACCGGCGCCGAACCGCCGTTCTCCAGCTTCACCCGGGTGCGAACCCGCGTCAGGCGTTCATTGTCCTTCGGGTTGGGTGGCAGGATCTCCATTTGCTCGCGGCTGCGAAAACGCAACAGGCCGGTCGAGTACCGGTCGGTCAGCAGGGTGCTGAGGGCATCGGCGAATTCCTTCAGCTTGTCTTCGGGCTGCCCCCGGCCCTGGCGCCCCAGGATGAGTTTGGCACTGTAGATCTGGTCGAGCATGGGCAGCAGCTTTTCGTGCACCAACATCTTCAGGGAATCGGGATCTTCCTGGAATTCCGAGCGCCGGGCGTCGATCTGTTCGAGAATACTGCCGGCGGTGTTCTCGACGATTTGGGCCGGTGTCCGGTCATCCGTCCAGGCTGTCGAGGCAGTGGCCAGAATCAACCCCAGAGCCGCTCGCCTGAACCAAGCAAAGTTACGGTTAGTTTTGTTCATCATCTGTTTTCCTCACTCTTCGTTGCCGCCAGCGCCGCTGAAGAGGTACTTGCCAATCAGTTGCTCCAGGACGATGGCCGACTGAGTGATGAACAGTTCATCACCATCCTGCAGCATCTCCGGCGAGCCACCAGGCTCCAGGCCGATGTAACGGTCGCCCAGGATGCCCGAAGTCAGAACCGAAGCACCGGTGTCGTTGGGAATTTCCTCATAGCGCGAATCGATGTTCATTTCGACGAGCGCTTCGAATGAGACCGGATCCAGCGTGATTGATTCCACCAAACCGACCGTGACACCCCCGATCTTGACCGGCGCACGGCTCTTTAGATCACCCACATTGGCGAAGCGGGCACTGACCCGGTAAGTCTCCTCGCCGATGTCCTGGCCGTAGTCAGTGGCCCGCAGGGCCAGCCAGACTAGGGCCGCCACGCCCAGCAGCAGGAAAATTCCCGACGCAATCTCAACCTTGTAATTGGCGCGCATAGTGCTTCCTCAGGAAATTGCTAAACAAAAAACGAAGTCATGATGAAATCAAAAATCAGGATCAGCACCGAACTCAGGACCACCGTGTTGGTCGTTGCGGTGCCGACGCCGGCACCGGTTGGCTGCGCCGTATATCCGTAGAAAACGGCGATCAGGCTGACCAGGCCACCAAACACCACGCTTTTCCAGACCCCGCCCATGAAG
>JBFHEJ010000167.1:0-5774 GCA_041584255.1 Lysobacterales bacterium | reverse complement strand
GGAGGCGCGGTGGAACAGCGAACTGGTGCACTGGTCCTCGAGCACGCGAGGATCACGCGTGGTGCCCTGCCTGGTCACGGTGTATTCGACAATGCAGTAGCCCTCGATGCCGCGCGACAGCGCACGGTCAGGATAAATCGGCGCCACTTTGACGATCGGCAGGTAGTCGCCCTCGCCGACGCCCAGGCTGAATCCACCGGTCATCTCGATATCGGTTTCGGCCGGTGGTGCGGACACCGCGATCTTCTCGGCATTCGGGTTGAGGTTGTCCATCTGCGGGGCCGGTGGCTCCGGGGGCGGATCCTCGGGTTCCGGCGGCTTTTCAGGCTTGCGCTGCCGCCGTTCGATCTGCTCGTTGCGCTTAAGGCGCACAAAATCGACGATGTTCGTGGAGCTGGACTCATTCAGGGTACGATCCGCGGTTTCGATCATGTACTGCATCATCCAGAACAGCCCGGCGGTAATCGCCAGTCCGAACACAGCGCCGATGGCCATGCGGACATACATTCCCGCCTGGCTGACGTGGAGTGTTTGATCAATCGAGGCTGCCATGCTCGTGTCCTCCTACTGCTCCTGGGCAGCGATAGATACGTTGTACACCCCGGCCTCGCGGGCAGCATCCATCACCTGGATCAGGGTGTCGGTTTTACTTTCCTTGTCAGCTTGTATGACAACAGATCCTTGCGGATTCTCCGCGTGAAGCCGTTCGATGTTTGGACGAACCGAACGAACGTCGACCTGGCGGCGGTCGATCCAGATGTCATTGTTGGGCCCGATGGCCACCAGGATGTTGGCTTTCTCCTGCTTGACGGCGGTTGCGGCGTCGGGGCGATTAACCTCGATGCCGGCCTCCTTGATGAAAGTCGCCGTCACAATGAAGAAGATCAGCATGATGAACACCACGTCGAGCATGGGGGTGATGTTAATCTCCTGTTCTTCTTCGGCTTGGACTTCGTTGAACATTTGCCGCATATCAGTTCTCCTTGCTGAGCCGGAGCGGTCTCATCGGCTCAAGCATGACGTATGTCGAGTTCATCGGTGACCAGTTCCCTTTCCCGCGTGACCTTGTTCTGGAAATAGGCGGTCATTGCCACACCCGAAAGGGCGGCGACCATGCCGGCCATGGTCGGGATGGTGGCCTTGGCCACCCCCGAAGCCATCGATCGCGGGTTGCCCGAGCCCGAAATGGCCATCACCTGGAACACTTCGATCATTCCGGTCACCGTTCCCAGCAGCCCAAGCAGTGGACACAAGGCGACACAGGTCTGGATCAGCGCAATGTTGCGCTCGGACAAGGCGGATATCTGCGAGATGATGCGCGTGCGAATCGCGTGGGCTTTCCACGAGGAATGATCCCTGCGCGCATTCCATGCCGCCAGTGCCCGCCGGATCAGCGCCGGGTGGCTGGTGCGAAAATACAGCAGTCGCTCGATGATCAGGACCCACATGAACAGGGTGAGCAGGCCGATGACCTTCAGCACCGGCCCACCCAGTTCAAAAAAGTCCCTGATCGTCTCGAGGAACGGCAGGTAATAATAGAGAAAATCCATCATTTCGCTGCGCCCGCCGTCTTACGCCATTCCGGCCGATTGATGCTGTTCCGCGCGCTCGGACAGCATGCCCGCGGCCTCTTCCTGCAGGATCTGCGTCAGGCGCCGTGCGCGGCTCGAGACCAGTGTGTGCAGGAACACCGTCGGTATGGCCACGACCAGGCCCAGCACCGTGGTGACGAGAGCCGTCGAGATACCGCCCGCCATCATCTTGGGATCGCCCGCTCCATACAGGGTGATCGCCTGGAAGGTCACGATCATACCCGTGACCGTACCCAGCAGACCAAGCAGCGGGGCGACAACGGCGATGATCTTGAGCAACGGCAGCATCTTGTTGAACTTGGGCGTTTCTTTCAGGATCTGCTCGCCCAACCTGAGTTCCAGGCCTTCGACGTCGACGTTGGGGTTATCGAGCGCCACCTTGACGACCCGGCCAAGCGGATTGTTGCCGGCTTGGTTGAGGTTGCGCGCCTGCTTGTTTACCGCTGCGCTGGTGGCAGACAGCACGATCAGGCGCCAGATGGCGATGATCAGGCCGACGATACCCAGGGCGATGATCACGTAGCCGACCTCTTTGCCCTGAGCGATGCGTTCGGCCAGGCTTGGCGACTGCACCAGCAGCGCCAGCAATTGGCCGCGCGTCGGGTCGATAGCGAACGGCTCCAGCCCGGCGCCTGCACCTTCGAGATCTTCGGCCATGTCGAGGTAGCGTGACGCCGGCTGGCGCTGCAATTCGACAAGGCGACTGGTCTCGGGCACGAATTCAACGTACTTGCCATCAGATACGACGTTGAAAACGCCGACACGGGTGACCGCGCGGGTCTCTTCTTCGCCTTCCGCGTTGACCACCTGGGTCGAGAAGGTCAGTACCTTGCCCGACTCGGTCATCTCACGCTGCAGTTCGAACCACAGGCGCTCGATTTCTTCGATGGTCGGCATGCGTGTTGTGGATCCCATTTTCTGGGCGAACTCGGTGAGCCATTCGGAGCGATCCGGGAACTGCACCTGGGTGACGGAGTTGTCGAAATTACCGCGGGCGTCGCCGGCAGCCTGCTGCAGAACGCCGAACAGTTCTTTCAGATCACCAAGGCGATCCGCCAGTTCGGCTTCCAGGACCAGAATGCGCTCATCGTTGGCTTCGAAGGTGGCTTCCAGTTGCGCCGAGCGTTGCTCCTCGCGGCGCCGCTGGGCTTCCATCTCGGCAACCAGTTGCTGCTGGCGTGCCCGGTCACGGCGAAACTCTTCCAGTCTCGCGGCGTTTTCTTGTGCGTCTTTGACCCGGCCTTGCTCCACCTGGCGGAGAAGTTCATCCACGGATACCGCCTCGGCCGCCATGGCCGCCGTGCCGAAGAACATGAGGGCGGTGACTGCGACCGCCGAAATCTTATTAACGGTGCTGGTCATGTCACTGCCCTCCTGCTGCGGGCGCGGACACCGGCACGGTAATCAGGTCGGGTGCGACCTGCTTGCGCGCCACTTTCAGTCCCGCTGCCACTTGGTTCTGATAAGTCGCCGGCGGCAGAGAAACCCAGGACCCGGAGGTCGGATCCCACCCACCGGTGTGCCGGCCGCCAACCGACTGGTAAGTCAGTGACACCCGGCCAATGCGGAGGAAGTCGACTTCTTGCTGATTGCCGTCAATCTCCACGGAACCCTTGTAGGCTTCAATCGTGCGGCCATACTCATTTTCGATCTGGTAGGCCTCGATGACTTGCCGGAATTTTTCCGCGGCGGTCACGTCGGACCGCTCCATCATCTCGCGCAGCCTGGCGATGCGCTCGTTACGCTCTTTGATCAGAAATGGCGTGTCGAGCCTGACGAATTCCTCCAGAGAATCGATCATGCGCGTCATCAGAGGGACGATCTGGCGCTCGATTAGCGACACGTTGTCGATCGAAGTCGACAGCGCGTCAACCTCGTTGAGCTGATTGTCGACCTGCCGCTGAAGCAGGCTGTTATAGATTTTCAGACCATCGACTACCTTGGAAAGCGACTTGTACTCGCTGACGATCTCCAGGGTTTCGTCGGCAACCTGGTCGATCCGCTGCTGGCCGGCCGCGCCCGCGTCGGCGCGATCCTCACCGGCCTGGGTTACTTCATCGATGCTGGTCTGGGCAAATGCCGCTGCAGGAAGCAGGGCCAACAAGAGTATGGCTGCGGTGACACGTGGCCAAGTCCTCAGCCTGGATGGGGCGATTTTCATAATCATGCTTTATCCCAGTATGGTGAAAGAAATCGAATTGGGTCAGAGCGGAACACTGTATAACTTTGGAATTCAATCAGTCAATCTTCCTAGACGACCGGAGCCATCATTTTTATCCCTGCCTATCCATTATTTTAGTAGGCAGGACGAAAACTGCAGCGGAACGCCGCCTCCGGTTGGCCGAACAAGGGCAAGATTGGGCGAAAATCAGCTACCATCCGTGTAATATGCGCGGCCGGCGGACCGGACTAGCATTTTCATCCAGGGCCAGGGCTGCGAGGAGTGCAACAATGAGAATCCTATCGACCGTGGGAGCGCGTCGTTGAGCAGGAGTCGGCAATGGATCGTGCTGGCCTTCTTGCTGATCACGCTGGGCTCGTTGATTTTTGCCTACAAGTACGTTCGGCTGGGCTTTCCGCCGCTGCCCGACATGAAAAGCGAAGCGTGGACGGTGCAGGCACGCATTGAACTCGAACCGCGTTCGGGCCCGGTGAGGGCCTCCATGGTGCTGCCCAGCCGCTCTACCGGATTTACCGTCAGCGAGGAAAACTTCATTTCGCGCGGCTTCGGCCTGACGCTCGAAGAAGACACGTATTGGCGGCAGGCCAACTGGGCCATTCGCCGCATGCGCGGACCGACCACGCTCTACTACCGCGCCACCATCATCCGTGACACCCGCGAGAAAAGCTTTGCACCACGTCCGGAATACCCTGATGTTCCGCAACTCGAGGAGCCGTTCGCCAGTGCGCTCGCTGACATCGTGGCCGAGGTTCGTGCCGAGTCCGCTGACATCGAATCGTTTGCCGCCGCAGTCATGGCCCGCATGACCGGGCAGGAAGACGACGAAAACACCAAACTCTTCCTGTCAACCGTGGAATCCCCGCTCGACCGCGTGGGCGTGGTGCAGACCATCCTGGCGGGCGCCAGGATACCCACGATTCAGCTTCACGGAATCCGGCTGGAGCAGGAACAGCAGGCCGCCCCTTTCACTTCATTGCTGGCGGTGCACAACGGCGACGACTGGCTGGTGTTCAATCCCTTCACAGGCGCTGAGGGGCTGCCGGACAACTTTCTTATCTGGTGGACCGGCGATCGTGAAATGACGCGCACCCGTGGCGCGGACATGTCCGAGGTCCAGATTTCGATACGCCGGCAGCTCAAGAGTGCGCTCGACCTGGCCACCGAGCGGACCCGCATCAAGGATTCGCGAATCGGCACCATTTCGATACTGCAGTTGCCGCTGCAGACCCAGTCGGTGTATGAAGTGCTGCTGCTGATTCCCTTCGGCATCCTGATCATCGTGCTGATGCGCAATATTGTCGGTCTGACGTCATTTGGGACCTTCGCCCCGGTGCTGATCGCGCTTGCATTCCGCGAAACCGAGCTGCTCAAGGGCATTCTTTTGTTCACCCTGATCGTATTCCTCGGGTTGGGGTTTCGTTTCTACCTCGAACGGTTGCGCCTGCTGCTGGTGCCGCGGCTTGCTGCTGTGGTCACGATCGTGGTGCTGCTGATGACCGCCATCAGCATCATCAGCAATGAACTCGGGATGGAAACCGGACTTTCGGTGTCGCTGTTCCCGATGGTGATCATTTCACTGGTAATCGAGCGCATGTCGATTGTGTGGGAGGAGAGGGGCGCCGGCACGGCGCTTAAGGAGGGCGCTGGCAGTCTGCTGATGGCCTCGCTGGCCTACCTCGTGATGGGCATCGATATCCTGCGCTACTGGGTGACGGTGTTCCCGGAAGTCAACCTGATCACCTTGGGCCTGATCGTCGTCATGGGTCGTTACACGGGCTTCCGCTTCACCGAGTTGTTTCGTTTCTCGCGGATCAACGAAGGCGCCAAGGCCGGGTAAGCACGGTGTTGCGCCATTACCGCACTTTGAAGCGCACCGGCGTGCTCGGCCTCAACGCGCGCAACGGCAGATACATTCTGCATTACAATCAGCGGCGCTTTTACCCCCTGGTCGACGACAAGGTGCTGTGCAAAAAGTGCCTGATGGAGCGTGGGCTCGCCGT
>JBFHEJ010000166.1:0-5786 GCA_041584255.1 Lysobacterales bacterium | reverse complement strand
TGCAAGGCATTGGCAGCATGACGGTGAGCAACCAGTTCATCTGGTCTGACGGTGTCCAGCAAGGCACCGGCGAGACCATCATCAACGGCACCAGCACCATCGACACCACCACCAAGGTGCTGCGCGAGCGCACGCTGACCCTCAACGGCGCCACCACCTGGACCGGCGGCAACCTTAACCTGTCGACCGGCGCCACCATCAATGTGAATGCCCCTTTCGACATCCAGACCGATGCCGACATGCTGCATGCCGCGGGGATCAACTCGACCTTCAACAACAACAGCACCCTGACCAAGTCGTCGGGTGCTGGCCTGGCCACGATCACCGCCGATTTCGTGAATTCCGGAGACGTTTCTCTTTCTTCGGGGGCACTAGGGTTCGGAAGGACCTACACCCAGGACGCCAGCGGATCACTCAACGTCAATATATCGAGCAGCGTGGATTTCGACAGCTACGCGATCACCCAGGGCGCAACCCTTGACGGCACCCTCGATATCACGCTGTTGGGCGGTTTCATGCCCGGTCTCGGCGAGATGTTCGAGATCATGACCTTCGCGTCACGCACCGGAACGTTTGCTACCGTCAATGGGATGAGCATCGGTAACGGCAACGAGTTCGACGTGGTGTATGGCGCCAATGATGTGACGCTCAACGTCATTGCGGAATAGCGAATGGGCAATGGTATCGGACCGGATGAATTGCTGACGGCCCGGATCTCTAAACGCCGACAAGACCTTTGAACCAGGCGCCGATCACGTAGGCGAGCAAGTTGGCACATCGTCGATGTGCATTTCCTCGATGCTGCGAATTCGTTCCACAACCTGGCGGTCGGAGGCGACCCCGACCCCTTCAATCAGACCCAGCTTCAACCGATGGCCTTGTAGATCGTCCGGATGCTGAGTACGACGACGACCAGGCCGATGAGCACCATAAAGGGCCGCGTCGGAACCCGCTTGCAGATCCAGGCGCCGAGCGGCGCGCCCAACACCCCGCCGATGGCCAGTCCGAGGATGACCTCCCAGTGGCTGAGTCCGATGGTCATGATGAACGTCAGGGAAGCCGACAAGGTGACGAAGAACTCCACCGCGTTCACGCTGCCGACTGCCTCGCGGATGCTGTTGCCGCGGGCGATCAAGTTGGTGGCGACGATCGGCCCCCAGCCGCCGCCCCCCATCGAGTCGAGGAAAGCGCCAATAAAACCGAGCGGACCAAGGTGCGTCGTCACCGTGCGGGGCGGGAACTCGCGAAATGCCTTGAGCACGATCACGCAGCCCATGACCAGCAGGTAAGCCGCGATGAATGGCTTGATCGTGTCACCCGGCAGACTGGACAGCAGCCAGGCGCCCAGCATGGCCCCCAGAACGCCCGGCAGAAGCAGCCTGCGGAAGAGCGCCTGGTTGACGTTGCCGAAGGCGTGGTGGGAGATGGCTGACGCCCCGGTTGTGAAGCATTCTGCCGCGTGTACCGTGGCGCTGGTGGTGACCGGCGGCATCCCGAAACCCAGTAACAGGGTGGACGCGATCACGCCATAGGCCATACCGAGCGCACCATCGATCAGTTGCGCCGCGAACCCGGCGAGGATGTAAAACCAAATATCGCTCAATTTGCGAGCCTTCAGGAGTCGCGCAGGCCGCCCCCATTCAGCGCGCTTACGCATCAGCGAAGGGGATGGTCGGTTGCTTGCCCGGCAGAAAACCGGACGGGCCAAACGTGGCGACGAATCGGTGTATTTTACCAGTCTTCAGTACCCGCGCGTGAGAGGTCGGCGTGCGTGCGGGCCGCGCACCCCGCTGCTCGCGACCACCATCCTGGTCGGCGGCGGAGTGGATTTCATCGAGAGCGATTTTTCACAGCGCAACGAGGAACCCCAGGACGATGACACCCGCATGGAACTGCGTACCATGATCGACGACTACCTGCCGATCTTCCCTTCCTTTTGCCTGGTGTAGCGGTTTGGTGGCGGTTCCGGCTGACCCAGGGTCTAGGAATCGCGAAACTCAGGGTTCATAGATCACGTAAATCTTGCGGGTTGTTTCCAGCACTTCCCACTGGCCCCTGAATCCGGCCGGGATCACGAAATTGTCTCCGGCTTTGAGCGGGCGCGCCCTGCCCTGTTCGTCTCGCAGCACCGAATGGCCGGAAATGATCTGGCAAAACTCCGTCTCGGTGTAGTCGATGTTCCAGCAACCGGGCTCAGCTTCCCAAATCCCCGCAAACAATGCTCCGTCGCTGGAAGTAAAGTGGTGCCAAATTCGCTGCAGCGGCCGACCCGTCACGCACTTGTCCGCCGCCGTCAGTGATTCGTCGTAATCCGGTTCGTTTTCGGCAAAGAACACCAGATCGTCAATAGATTTGCTCGACATCATTGGTCCTAGTCAGGTAAAAGAAAAGGGGTCAGAGCCCTTTTCTGGTTAGCGGGACAAATGCACCAGCACCTTGCGCTGACCCTGGCTGCGGCGGTGTTCCCACACAAAGATACCCTGCCAGGTGCCGAGTGCCAGGTCGCCGTCTTTGACCGGAACGGTCAGTGAACAGGCGGTCAATGCCGCCTTGATGTGCGCCGGCATGTCGTCAGCCCCTTCCAGGGTGTGGGTGTAAAGCGGGTCGTTTTCCGGCACCAGGCGGTTGAGCCAGTTTTCCAGGTCGGCTTTGGCGCTCGGGTCGTAATTCTCCTGAACAAGCAGGCTCGCGGACGTGTGCTGGATGAACAGGTGGCACACCCCGTCATCCAAACCGGATTGCTTTACCCATTTGCGAACCAGGGCCGTAATGTCGTGTAGTCCCTGGCCGGGGACATCTACTTTCAATTCGGTCGCCATGTGGCTCTTCCGCTCGGATCGGAATTTCAAACAGCTGAAAGGGTAGCGCAAAAAAGGCTTTGACCACTTTATTCCACGGTGGTGCCTGCTGGTTTAACATGCAGCAGGCATGGAGTGCATGATTCTACGACAGTCTGAGGGACTACTTCGCCGTTTGCGGGTGTTAGCACTGTTCATAGTGTGGGCCTGCGGAAGCGCCCATGCCACGCCGCTGTTCGACGCTGAAGAGGTGCTCGACATCGCGCTGACCGGCCCGCTCGGCACGATTGCGCGCGATCGCCGCGAGCCCAAGCGCAAACAGTACCTGTTTGAGATGAAGGTCGGCGACACCACGCTGCCCGTGATGGCGCGTGTTCGCGGCCGCAGCCGAACGGTTCACTGCACTTTCCCCCCGCTGTGGTTGCGGTTCGGTGAGGGCGTGGCAAATGGTACGCCCTTCGCACATCAGACAGCCCTCCCGCTGGTGACGCACTGCCGCAATGACGAGGACCATTTCGAAAACAACGTCCTCGACGAGTACCTGGCGTATCGAATATTCCACCTGATCTCCGAAGCCGGATACCGTGTACGGCTACTCCGAATCAGCTACCTGGACTCCGACCAACGACTTCGTGGTCTCGACCGCCCGTATTACGCTTTTGCGCTCGAGCCCGACGACGAACTCGCGGCACGCCTGGGCGGGACCATCGCGGAACTGGAGGGTGTGCGGTACGGGCGGCTCGATCCTTCGCAGACCGCGAAGTTGAGCGTTTTCCAGTACCTGATCGCCAACACGGACTGGTCATTCGTGCGCAATCCCGATGACGACGGTTGTTGCCACAATATTGACCTGGTGGATACGGGGAACGCGCTGCTGCCGATCCCTCGGGATTTCGACCTGTCCGGTTTGGTCGACGCGGCGTATGCCAGGCCGGCCGAGGGCACGCGCATCCGCCGCGTGACGACGCGCGTGTATCGCGGTTACTGCCGCTCGTCGATCGATGACATCGCCCGGGCCCTCGATGCGATCGTCGCACAGCGTGAGGCGATCATGGCCGTTGCGATAGCGACGCCGGCGCTCGGAGACAAGGACCGTGCGTCACGCGCAGAGTACATCGACCGCTTCTTCGAAGCAGCAGTCGATGACCGCGAGAAGTTGATTCGCCGATTCGAAAAAGACTGTATAGGCAGGGGCTAGCGCAATGGATGGGCCCGAGCCTTTTTTTGCTCTGTCCCTCTACTCTGACCCACCACTTGAGTCTGCCACCACAGCCTGGATGAAATTCACGGTGTCCTCGAATGTTCGCGCCAGGAAGTCAAGCGGTGGCGCCATGGCGGCGACCACGCGCGCATGGCCCACACCCTCGTAGGTTTTAAGGCTGAATTCCACGCCATTTTGCCGAAGTCTGCGGGCCAGGCTTTCGCTGTTCCCGATGTGAACAGTATTGTCGTCGTCGCCATGGATCAGCAGCGTGGGCGGGGCGCCGCGCGACACAAAATGGATCGGCTGACTCTGCTCACGCAGTGGTTCCGGAAAGACTTCCTCCAGGTAGCCGCTCACGGGCAAGAAATCGTATGGCCCGGACAGCCCGACGAAGCCGCGGACCGAGTCCGTGGCGAGACCCTGATGCGCGAGATAGCGCCTATCGAGCGCGATGCTTGCGGCGATGTGCGCACCCGCGGAGTGACCCATGATGAAGGTGTCGTCCGGCCTGCCGCCGAAGCGCGCGATGTTGGCGATGACCCAGGCGTAGGCTTGGGCGCCATCTTCAACGAAGCCCGGAAATGTCACGTCCGGAAAAAGGCGGTAGTCCGGGATCACCACGGTCAGGCCCGCCTCGGTCAATGCCGAGGCCACGAATTCGTAGTTCTCCTTGGTGCCGCCGCGCCACCCGCCACCGTAGAAGAACACGACGACAGGTACATCATTTGACACATCGATGGGCGCATAAACATCCAGTGTCTGCCGCGCGGCCGGGCCATAGGCGATGTTTGCGGCTTTTCGAAAATGCTGATCCGGGCTCGCCGAATTGACCACGGCCAGGGGACTGCAGGCTGCCAGCCATGCCGGTAACAGCAGGCACACCGTCAAGAGCCTGCGGTTGCGGGCAGTTTTGTAGACCGTCATGTCGGCTATGCTTACCGAGTGGAATCAAATTCGAAAGTAAAATTTCCGCATCAGACCCCAAAGGGGCTCACGCCATTACAGAGTATCGCCATGAACTATTTGAAAGCAGCCGTCGTGACGGCCATCACGTTCCTTATCATCGATCTGGCATGGATTACATTGTTTCTCGGCGATGTATACGAGGTCCAGCTCGGCGCCATGATGCTGGGAGAGCCCCGGGTCTGGCCGGCAGTCGTCTTCTATGTCGGCTATATCGCCGGCATCGTGTTTTTTGCGGTGCGGCCCGCGCTCACCAGCAACGGCACAAAAGCGGCCCTGCTGAACGGGGCCCTGCTCGGCGCGCTCGCTTATGGCACCTACACGCTCACGAACCACGCCATTTTCGCTCAGTGGACCCCACTGCTGGTTGTATCCGACATCGCCTGGGGTGCGTTTTTGACCGGAATTTCAGCGGCAGCGGGATATCTAGTTGCCCGATAAATGGCACGATCAATGGGGTCAGAGTCGACTCCGACCCCTTTCATTCACCCCATTCATTCTGATGAATATGGCGAACGGGGCCTGGTCGTGCTCGGTTTCCCGTCGAACGATTTGCTGGGACAAGAGCCTGAAATCCGCTCTGGCTGAATCACCTTCAACCTATGAGCCTCGTGAAGCTGCGGCAACAGCTTGCTTTAGCCCTGGTCCTGCTGACCGAAGGTATCAGCTTCGGATTCGACCAACAGGCCTGGCGGAACTGGCACGCGGTGCATCAGAACCGCCAGGCACCGCGGCTCAACTCGCGGCGGAATTAACCAGCGTCTGTCGGGTGCCCGAAGTGCACCGGTACGCGCGCGGGTGCATTTCACACAGCCTCCAGT
>JBFHEJ010000165.1:0-5808 GCA_041584255.1 Lysobacterales bacterium | reverse complement strand
TCCAGCGCAATACGGTAATTGCAGTGCATCGCGGTTTCCAGGCCGCCGCCGAGGGCCGTGCCGTGGATCGCGGCGACCGTCAGCTTGCTGCTGCTCTCGATGCTCGCCAGCATGTCGAGCAGCGTCGGTCCCGTTATTTCCTTGCCGAATTCGCTGATGTCCGCTCCGGCTATGAAGGTGCGCCCGGCGCATGCCAGGACGACCGCCTGCACTTCGGCTTTCCCTTCGACCTCGTCGAAAGCCGCAATCACGCCCTCTCGTACAGCCTT
This sequence comes from Lysobacterales bacterium, assembly GCA_041584255.1. Classification (GTDB taxonomy): domain Bacteria; phylum Pseudomonadota; class Gammaproteobacteria; order Xanthomonadales; family SZUA-36; genus JAUIBE01. The sequence goes on along the minus strand of JBFHEJ010000165.1, from coordinate 5,539 downwards.
GGAGATGGCATTGACGGGCGGCGAGTCGATGCGGATGACGGCGATGGGTCCCTGATATTCCGTGGATACGACCTGGTTCATATACGATTTAGTTCCTCTTCAAAACGTCAATACAATCTTGCCCACGACGCGGCGCCCGGCAACCGTGGCAAATGCTTCCTTGTACCGTTCGAGAGGGTAAGAATCCGTCACCCGGGGCTTCAGTTTGCCGTCGTTCACAAGCCTGGCGAGTTCCTGCATGTTGCGGGCCGCGGCTTCTGGGTTGCGCGCCGCCCAGTCCCCGAGGTAGACGCCGATCAGCTGCGTTTCCTTGAGCAGTAGCAGGTTGGCTGGGAAAGCAGGAATTTCGCCGCTGGCGAAGCCGACCACCAGGTAGCGACCATCCCAGGCCAGCGCGGCCAGCGCCTCGCGGGCCAGTTCTCCGCCAACAGGATCATACACCACGTCGACGCCGCTGCCGCCCGTCAGTTCCCGCGCACGCTGTTTCAGCGGTTGCTGTGAATAATTGATCTCTTCATCGGCGCCGGCGGCCTTAGCAAACGCCAGTTTCTCGTCGCTGGAAGCAGCGGCGATCACCCGCGCCCCCATGGCCTTGGCGATTTCAACGGCGGAGGTGCCGACTCCGCCGGCCGCACCCAGCACCAGGATCGTTTGCCCGGGCGAGATCGGGGCGCGTTGCCTGAAGGCGTGGTAGCTGGTGGCGTAGGTAATGGCAAAACCGGCGCCCGTCTCGAAATCCAGGGCCTCCGGCAGCGGCGATACCTGGTGTTCATCGGCGACGCATTGCTCGGCGAACGCAGCGCCCATGAGCGTCGCCATGACGCGATCGCCAGGCGCATAGCGGGTGACACCCTCGCCCACAGCCTGCACCACACCGCAGGCCTCGAATCCGGGAATGAACGGCGGTTTTGGCCGCACCTGGTACTTGCCGGCAATCATCAGCAGGTCCGGGAAGTTGAGTCCGGCCGCCCTGACGTCGATCAGAACCTGGCAGCGATCCGGTCGGGGCGGCGGGGCCTCCCCGATTTCCAGGTCCTGGAATCCGCCAAACTGTTTACACAACAACGCGCGCATTGGGTTTGCTATTGGCGCCTGTGACAAAAAAACGGCGCCCATAGGCGCCGTTTTTCATTCTGGGTCCGTGCCATTAAGCCTCGGCGGCAACCGCCTTCATGCTCAGGCGGATGCGGCCCTGCTTGTCGACTTCGAGCACCTTAACTTTGACCATGTCGCCCTCTTTCACGACGTCGGTCACATTCTCAACCCGCTCGTCGGAGAGCTGCGAGATGTGCACCAGGCCGTCACGGCCAGGGGTCAGTGTCACGAAAGCGCCAAAGTTCATGATCTTGATGACCTTGCCTTCGAAAATCTGGCCGGGTTCAATATCGGCGGTGATCTGCTCGATGCGTTTGCGGGCGTCATCTGCTGCTTCCTTGTTGACCGAAGCAATGGTGACGGTGCCGTCGTCATCGATGTCGATCGTGCAGCCGGTTTCCTCAGTGATCGAGCGAATGGTCACACCACCCTTGCCGATGACATCACGGATCTTGTCAGGGTGAACCTTCATGGTCATCAGGCGCGGCGCGTATTCAGACATTTCACCACGCGGCTCGGAGAGGACCTTGTTCATTTCGCCAAGGATGAAGTTCCGCCCGTCGCGCGCCTGCGCCAGGGCAATCTTCATGATTTCCTCGTTGATACCCTCGATCTTGATGTCCATCTGCAATGCAGTGACGCCGTCAGCCGTACCGGCTACCTTGAAGTCCATGTCACCGAGATGATCCTCGTCGCCAAGAATGTCGGAAAGAACCGCAAAGCGGTCGCCCTCCTTGATCAAGCCCATGGCGATACCCGCCACCGGCGCTTTGACCGGTACGCCGGCGTCCATCAATGCCAGCGAGGTGCCACACACAGAGGCCATGGAACTCGAGCCGTTGGACTCGGTGATCTCGGAGACGACGCGAACCACATAAGGAAACTCTTCCATGGTCGGCAACACCGCTGATACACCGCGACGTGCAAGTCGTCCATGACCGATCTCCCGGCGCTTGGGGCCACCCATGAATCCGGTTTCTCCCACGCAGTACGGCGGGAAGTTGTAATGCAGCATGAACTGGTCTTTATACTCGCCGGCAACCGCGTCGATGATCTGCGCGTCGCGGCCGGTTCCAAGGGTCGCCGTTACGACGGCCTGGGTTTCACCACGGGTGAACAGCGCCGAGCCATGCGTGCGCGGCAAGAAGCCGGCGTCTACCGTAATCGGCCGAACCGTGGTCAGGTCACGACCATCGATGCGCGGGTTGCCGGACAGGATGTGTTCTCGCACCATCGACTTCTCGATCTTGTAGAACGCCTCGGATACGGCTTCGGCAGTCGGCGCGGAATCGTCATCCGGATTGACCAGGGCTGCCAGCACAGATTCTTTCACCTGGCCGATGGCGTCGCGACGCTGTAGCTTGTCAGCAATGGCATAGGCATCTCTGAGACCGGCTTCAGCCGCCGACTTGACGCTTTCAGCGAGCGAAGCATCCGCTTCCGTCGCCTGCCAGTCCCATGGCTGCACGCCCGCTTCAGCGGCCATTTCATGCACCACTTCGATGACTTTTTGCATTTCCCGGTGGCCGAAAGTCACTGCACCCAGCATGACGTCTTCAGGCAGCAGCTTGGCTTCCGATTCCACCATCAGGACCGCCTTGGCGGTACCGGCGACCACGAGGTCGAGCTTTGATTCCTCGAGTTGGCTGTTGCTGGGATTGAGCACATATTCGCCGTCGATGTAACCCACCCGGGCTGCACCGATCGGACCATTGAATGGAATTCCGGAGAGGGCCAGTGCCGCGGAAGTCCCGATGAGCGCCGGGATGTCTCCGTCGACTTCGGGGTTGGCCGACATCATGGTCGCAATCACCTGGATTTCATTCATGAAGCCGTCGGGGAACAGCGGGCGGATCGGCCTGTCGATCAGGCGGCTGGTGAGCGTTTCCTTCTCAGACGGACGCCCTTCGCGCTTGAAGAACCCGCCCGGGATACGGCCCGCTGCGTAGAATTTTTCCTGGTAATTAACGGTCAGGGGAAACCAACCACGTGAAGGGTCGGCAGTTTTGGCGCCAACCGCGGTGACCAGCACCACCGTGTCTCCCATGGTGACCATCACCGCACCATCCGCTTGGCGGGCGATGCGACCGGTTTCGATGGTGACCTGCTGGCCACCGTACTGGAATGACTTGCTTATTTTTTGCACTTCGCGATTCCTGCCTTGTGGGGCATTTCGCCCGTTTGTTTAAACATGGGTGTGCAGCAATCCTCCGGCAGACTTACATTCCACCAGAGGGTGCACTATGCCTCGACGCAGAGAATTAGCGGCGCAGACCCAGGCGCTCGATCAGGTCGCGGTAGCGGTCGATATCCTTGTTCTTAAGGTAATCGAGCAGCCGACGACGCTGATTCACCATGCGCAGCAGCCCGCGGCGCGAGTGGTGGTCGCTCTTGTGGGTCTTGAAATGATCTGAGAGGTGCTGAATGCGCGTGGTCAGCAATGCCACCTGCACTTCGGGTGAGCCGGTGTCATTATCCGTCCTTGCGAATTCGGATACGATCTGTTTCTTCGCTTCTGCATCAAAAGACATGGTTCCTTCTCCATATCTAGAGCCGCGAAGCCTTTGAAAAAACCCGCTTCAAAAAATTTCGCCCGCGCTCGGGCGGGCGGGGTCTTTGCAAAAACTTCGTGGCCCCGGGGTGTAACGAGCCGCGCAGTATAGCGCCAAAACGACTGATCAACAAGGGTTTCCGGCAGGAGAGAGGAGGAAAAGGCGTTTCGGGTGGACCTGTCCGTCAGGGCGCGCCTCTCCGACGCCCAAAATACCGCCTGCCTGGTCGTAAACCCGCACCAAACCGGGCTCGAGGTGGTCCACGATGACCGGATTGCCGTGACTGAATCGCGCCACCTGCCCTGGTGTGATGTCCACTTTTGGCCAGTGCCGCAGACCTGCATCCACGGGCAGCAGCAATTCAGATGCCCTACCCGTTTCGCAGGCCTCGGTCAGTGAATCGAGCGCAACCATCTCGCCTTCTTCAAATGGCGTCACATAGAGCCGCCTGAGTGCTTCAAGGTGGGCACAGCTTCCCAACGCAGTCGCGAGGTCTTCCGCCAGGGTTCGCACATAGGTGCCCTTGGAGCATTTGACCCGGAACTGAAGACGTGGCGGCGCCCAGGATTCCAGTTCGAGGTCGTGAATGATCACTTCGCGCGATTTGCGCTCGACTTCGATGCCCTGGCGCGCCAATTTGTATAGCGGCTGCCCTTCATGCTTAAGCGCGGAGTACATCGGCGGGACTTGACGAATGGGCCCGGTGAAGTCCCTAAAGGTGGCCCTGATTTGATCTTCGCCGAGATCGGGCACCGGTTCCTCGGCCACCACCTCGCCCTCGGTGTCGCCCGTCGCAGTCGCAGTCCCAAGAACCGCCGTGGCGCGGTAAGCCTTGTCGGCATCAAGCATGAATCCGGCCGTCTTGGTGGCCTCGCCCAGGCAGATCGGGAGCATGCCGGTCGCAAACGGGTCGAGGCTGCCGGTGTGGCCGGCTTTGCGCGCTGAAAGCAGATTCCTTGCGTCTTGCAATACCTGGTTAGAGGAGCGACCAGCCGGTTTGTCTAGCAAAAGGATTCCGTGAATGTCGACGCGGCTTCGCGAGTGGCTCATGAGCCCTCTTCGCCGTCACGTCCGCGCTTGTCGGATTCTACAGCGGTGGCGATAAGCTCATCCATCCGTGCTCCCGTCTCGACCGAGGCGTCATGGATGAAGTGCAGCTCCGGCACGGTACGGATACGCAATTCCTGGCCAAGGCGCTTGCGCAGGTAGCCGGCAGCACGGTTCAGCGCCTTGATGCTTCGTGCCGCGTTTTTCTCTTCGAAAACAGTTACGAACACCCTGGCATGGGCGAGATCACGTGTGACCTCGACATCCGAGACGCTGACGAATCCGACGGCAGGATCCTGAATCTCCTGCTGGACCATCTTGGCGAGTTCACGGCGCAGCTGGCCGCTGACGCGTTCTGAACGGTTGAATTCGCGGGGCATCGCTGACTTTCCAGGCGCCTGTTACAGCGTCTTCGCGACCTCGATGCGTTCGAAACACTCGATTTGGTCGCCTTCCTTGACATCGTTGTACTGCTTGACGCCAATGCCGCACTCGGTACCAGCCTGAACTTCCTTGACGTCGTCCTTGAAGCGGCGCAGCGATTCGAGCTCACCCTCAAAGATCACGACATTGTCACGCAGTACACGGATCGGGTTGGCGCGCCGAACCGCGCCCTCCACCACCAGGCAGCCGGCGATCGCGCCAAGCTTCGAGGAACGAAATACGTCCTTGACTTCGGCCAGACCAATAATCTGCTCCTTGACCTCGGTGCCCAGCAATCCGGATATCGCCTTTTTGACCTCGTCAATGGCGTCGTAGATGACGCTGTAATAATGCAGGTCGAGCTCGTTCTCCTGAATGATGCGGCGCGCCGTGGCGTCCGCGCGGACATTGAAGCCAATAAT
>JBFHEJ010000164.1:0-5812 GCA_041584255.1 Lysobacterales bacterium | reverse complement strand
GGTCTCCTCGTCGATGTTGACGAACTTCCAGTCGCCGTTGGGCAGGTCCTTCCAGGCCTCGATCTCGTTGGCCCGCAGGAGCCGCCCCGGCCGGTAGTGCTCCCCGTCCTGCTCCAGCTTCACGAGGTACGGGCTGTCGGTGTACTTCTTTACGTAGTCGATGAAGTAGGGGGTCTTCTTCTCGTGGTGGAACTCCTTGAGGATCACGTGGGTCGTCGCCATCCAGAAGGCGCCGTCGCTGCCGGCGTGCAGCTCCTGGTCCGCAAGTCGGGTGTAGCCACCGGCCAGATCGGCCCAGGCTGTGGTGTACCCAGGATCGAGCTCCAGCGCCCGTTCAAGTAAGTCGATGGATTTTTGCAAGGCGTCCGGCGTTCGTTGGCGGCCCAGGTAACGCGCCTGCAGGCCCAGGGCGTAAGCTTCGGCGTTATGTTCTGTCACCTTCGGCACATCGCCCAGGATGGTGAGCTTTAAAAGCTCCACCACCTTGGCGGCGATCTCGTCCTGGATGGCGAAGATATTGTCCAGTTCACGGTCATAGGTTTCCGACCACAGGTGCGTGTCTGTCCGTGCCTCGATCAGTTGCGCGGTGATGCGAACCTGGTTTCCGGCCTTACGGACCGAGCCTTCAAGGATGTGGTCCACCCTCAGTTCCTGGGCGATTTCGGGGATCGTCAAGTCCTTGTCCTTGAAGGAAAACGCTGAGGAGCGCGAAATCACACGAAGTTCCGGTATGTTGGCAAGCAGATTGAGCAGTTCCTCGGAAATTCCGTCCGAGAAGTACTCATTGCTAACATCATCGCTCAGGTTTTCGAACGCCAGCACCGCGATCGATCGTTCGCCGAACGACTCCACCAGGGCCTCGGAACGCGCTTGCTGAGCCGCGGCTTCTTCGCGTATCGCATCGCGCTCCGGGTCCAGTACAAACTTGTCGAATGCGAAGTAGCCGACCGCCAACGCAAGCACGACAATGATGGCGCGGTCGAGCCTCTTGCCGGTGTCATGGACGATTGAACGGGAGCGGTCCACGTCTCGCTCCAGCATCAATCCCTCCGGAGTCAGCTCATAGAGCCAGGCGAACACGATCACGAGCGGAAAGCCGATCGCCAGGAGGATGACAACGATACGCGCGGGTTCCCCGCCGAAACCAAACAGCGGAAAGATGGTTTCGGCTACCTGGATTAGCAGCCAGGAGGTGACGAGGTAGGCCGTGCCAACCCGAATGACATTGCGGCGCTTGAGTTCGGTGAACAACCACATGATCGTCGAGGTTTTGCCTTGCCCGGATCCACCGCCGGTCCTGCAGTAACTATAGACAAACCAGTACTTGGGGTCAGCGTAATGGCTGACCCCCAATTTCCTCGCAGATTCTCGAAGCCATCCGAAAGGATCAAGTCAAAGTTGATCACAGCCATTGCAATGGACCTGCCGCGGTATTGGACAACATCCGCGATGGCGACCCCTGGGCCAGCATCCCAATCCTCAAGCCTGTCTTTAACCCACAACCACCGCGCCCGGCGGCCCGCGTGCCGCGCTGTTGGAATGCGAATCGCCGCGGTTAGCATGATTCGGAATCTTGCGGATCAACCATGGCTCCTCGATACAGGCGATGACGCGCAGTCGTCCGCCGCAATCCGGACACTTCTCAATGTCCATGGCGAACACCCGTTTTAGTCGTTGAGCCCAGTTCATCGGCGCCAGTGGCTTGTGGCTGTCCACCTTGCCCCGGACTCGCCGCGGCATAGGCAATTGCGCCACGGATGACGTTGCATTTCTTGAGTTCAGAGAACTAGCTCATATTGCAAAATGCGCAACTCCACCGCGGGATGAACTGCCGTGTCCACGCCTGCGGCCGGCGACCGGCCGTCTACGCGCGGCAGACTTACCAACCATATTGGTGATCATAGGGTAATAAGAACAAACACGTGGGATCAGGAGATGGGCCGGAGCCATCAGTGGAAGATGGGGTCAGGGTCACCTCTGACCTCATTCACTGGCCCCGAGTATCACCAAGAGTTCAGAGCGCTCAAAACCCGAACTGGCCCAGTCCCCCGCTGATGGTAGGCACCCGGCAGAATCGTTGCCGGAGCGTGGCCACAAGCCCACCGGCAACCCCACCGACAATAAGAACAGCCAGCCCTCCGCGGACACTCATGAGGCTCCCCGCGATGGGTATGCCGACCAGGACGGCACTCTTGCAAGCCCAGCAGATGGTGCCGAGTCGGAGGCAGATATTGGGTTGGCACAGCGTGTTCCACGCCCACCAAGCCGCCAGCGCCAGGCCAAACAATGTGGTCATGGCGCCCCAGGCCACGGGATGCTGAGCGGGCCCTCCCGGCAGGGACGCTGCTGTGATGGCCGCGATCAGCGCGCCCATTGATGTGGCTGCAAATGACCGGCCCAACATCGGGCATAGTTGGCTGGGCGGCGGCAGCCACGATGGCCAATCCCAGCCTCCGCCGTTGCCGCCCGAAGTCGTGCCGCCACCGGATCCACCGCCGGAAGCAGGACTCGGCTTGCATAAGATGGGGCGCGTGTCCTCGACGATGCCGCCGGCACCACCAGCGCCGCTGCCCGCAACGGCCTCGAAACGCACGTGTACGGTCTGGTTGCACGCCAGGACGTGTACTCCACCCACCAGAGAAAAGGGAAACACGATAACGCCAGGATCGTTAGTGTAGTCGGTATTGACCTCGCCACTGGCAATGACGCCGGAAGCGGGGTCGCTGGTGGCGCGAACGGTTATTTTGACACGCGTGAAGTGATTCGATGCCCGGCCAACCACGTAGAGCTGGACCGGCAGTCCCGCAACATAGGGCGGCTCCGAGCTGACCTGGGCGATTTCCAGCAGGGGGTTTACAGGCATGGTTCAGGACCCCGTCACCGTGACCATGGTCACCGCCAGGTCCGTGACACCCGTGGTCGTGGTGATGGTCAGAGAAACCAGATACTCGCCGGCGGAATTGGCCCGAAATACCGGCGTTTCTGTCGTCGCGCCAGTCAGCGTGGCGGTGCCGCTTGTCGGCGGAACGGCCGTGACAGCCCAGGAAAAGGCCAGGGGCGGAGGCACCGGCGTCAGTGGCGTCGTGGCGACATCGGAGGGCGGGACCCCGAGCGTGCCCGCATGACTGCCACCGCCGGACAAGCTCAAATCGGTATTCGACGGCGTGGTGTAGGGGCCGCCGGCGTCAGCGCCGACGATATCCATCGAAATGTCGGGCAGGAAATCCCCTTCAAAGCCATCCGTCGCCTGGCAGCAAAAGGTCAGAATGCCTCCGTCCCGTGGCGTCATGACCACAGTGCTCGCGTTTGGATCCTCGATCTCCACGCGGCCGTCGGCGGGGAACATCGCTCCGAGCCAAATCAAACCCGTCGCTGGTGATACGCCCGGGTCGAATCGCGCCTGGGGCCCGCCATCCGGGTCAGCGACGGTGGCCGTCATGGTGATCGCGGTGCCACGGGTCACCGCGCCGGTAGCCGTACCGGTGACGGTCAGCGTGGCGGGAACATTGGCGGTGGTCGAGGCTGTCCACTGGGTGATCCAGGATCGCTGGGAATGGCGTGTGAGCCCCTCCGCCACCTGCTCGGCATAGGCATTGAACCCGCCGGTCGGCGGCGGGATCAGGTTTTCCTCGACGGCGCCGATCAGCAGGAACCACGTTCCGAACGAGGCCGCGCTCGCTACATGCGCGTTCTCGTGGAAGATGACGCCATTGATCGTGAGCGGTGACGCGAAGCCAGAGATCAACGGTGGGGGCGGGGTCGGATCGCGAAAGGGGTCTGAATCATTCCATTCCCACGGAAAGAAAATGAAATTTCCCAGGTGCCATGCGGTTGTTCTCAGGAAGACCGCGCCGCCATGCGTCACGATGGCGCCGGCCGGCCACTCGACGAACCAGCGCAGCCCGCCACCGATCCAGCCGGTGATGACCTGCGCGAGCATGAAAATGAAGCCCAGCAGGTTCGCGATCCACGACATGGGGAAAAACCAGCTGCACCAGTTCAGAATGCCCTGGTAGATGGGATCCCGGGCGATGGGGAATACGGCCATGCCGTTGAGCACCAGTGCAACGATCCCAAGCAGCCCGGCAAATGGGAGCGGCAATGCCATCAACACCAGGGCGTTGACCGCAGTATTGAGCCCGATCATGGCCCCGCGACAAAACGCTTCCAGTGGTCCCGTGGCGGCCACGGTTCCGGTGCTGTTGGGGGTTGTGTCTATCCGGGCCAGAACGTAAAGGAGCACCACCACGAGAATGTGAATGATCTCCAGGACAATGATCCCGGGGAGCCCCACCACGGTGAACAGCGGCAGCAGCGGCGGCACCCACGCAGAACCGACGATGACTGCCAGGGCGAGCGCCAACGGAATGCCAATGAGCAGCCCGCCCACGACGAAGCCAACCAAGCCGCCGAAAATAATCATAGCGAGAGTATAGGAAGCGCAACCGTCTTTTTCATTGGGCCTCCGCCGTGATAAATGGGGTCAGAGCCCATTGTTGTTATTCGGTCTCCTGCCCCCCGACCACGTGCACAAAGTCGAGGCTGCGGCTGGTTAAATTATCTTCATCGCCCTTGGCCGGCAGGAATTCGGCAGTGATCCGGTATTCACCTGCGTCGAGTTCAGGGCTGGTCCATTGCGCACGACCAAACGCATCGACGTGCACCGGCCCTCCCATGGGTTCGCCGTTGAAGTAGAACTGGACCCGGCCCGGGCCGTAGCCATCCTTCTTTTCTTCGTGGACCAAGCGCTGACCGGTCAGCCCGCGCTTGATGACCGCGACAAAGGTGGCGGGCTTGCCCTCTTCGGTGACCTTACGTTCCGGATGAACCTCGGTCCGGGTGCCGGCCAGTTCCAGCTTCTGCGCCAGCAGGTAAGTCCTGGCAAAGCCGATCTCGCCGGTGACGGCCACGTCCATGACGCAGTTATCGCGGTTGTCCCGGTCGATCACTTCACGACAGGCGCGCTCGGCCTCGTCGCGGTCGATGGCCTGGACCATGTCCAGGCCGGGAAGCTCGCAGGACGTTGCGTTTTCAAATGGCCATCCTTCGACCGTGAAGGTCGCCGTTGAGGTGCCGGACGCGTAGTCAAACAGGCTGGAGGCGTCAGTCACGCGCCACGATTTGGAGAACGTCTCGTTGAGATCGGCATAGCGATCCGAAAGATCAGCCGGCTTGGGGCCCACATAAGTGCCGTCGGAAAGCGCCGGCAGCCATTGCCCAGGCTCGATGAAGCCGGCAATGCCTTCGGTCGCGGGCGTGTTGAGGACGCTGATATTGAGATAGGCAATGCCATGCGCGTTCCACCAGCCGGGCGTGACCTGCAGTGACGAACCATTGGGGAAGTCGACTGTAATTCCGCTTCCGCTTGGGGCCTTCGAGACGCGGCCAGCGCTGCCGAGCCCGACGCTGCCCAGCGCATCGAGGTCCTGTATCACCCCGTCGACACGAAGGCGCATGCGTGTTTCTTGCTCATTTAGCGGGCCGTCGGGCTGATAGCTGATGCGGTGATTCCCAACCCGCGCGGCCAGGGCCGTATTGACGGCCACGCAACTGCTCAGGCCCGTATAGCCGTTGGGCAGCGGATTGGCCGTCGTCACCGGGGTTTGCCGGGTCTGGATTTCGTAGTCCGCCCCGTCCCTCAGCAGCGTGTATTCCCCGGCACCGTGGAAGTCATAATTAGTACCGTTTACGGTCTTGATGTGCGGGTCGCCATTGTCACGGGCATCGTAGACCGCTCGATCATTGCTGAGCATCAGGTCGTCGATCACGATCCGGCCTTCCGGCGATCCGTGTGCGGGCCCGACGTCCAGGC
>JBFHEJ010000163.1:0-5831 GCA_041584255.1 Lysobacterales bacterium | reverse complement strand
GGCAACAACCCGCGTCACGGTTCGAGCATAAACTCGACGGCTGCCCGCACCTGTTCGTCGCTCAGGTCATTGCGCCCGCCGCGGGCGGGCATGACGTTGATTCCGTCGATGGCGTTGGAAACCAACATCTCCAGGCCCTTTTCATCGAGGCGCTGGGTCATGTTTTCACCCAGCATCGGAGCTCCGGCCACGCCGGCGTTGTGACAGGCCGAACAGACGCTGTCGTATATGAGCTTGCCATCCAGTGAGCCGTCGAATGCAGCGCTCGCTGCCACGGCAAGCACCGGTTCTGCGGCGGCTGCCGGTTCCGGCATATCTCCCGTACGCACGGCAGCCACTGGCTTGATGCGTTCCGCCGCCAGCGTCATTTGCGATGGGTTGTCCGCCGGGTCTTCCGGACTCTGGAAGCTCACAGCCAGGACGATGATCAGGACGGTGAAAACAACGAGTCCGAGAATGATTCCGCTGAAACGGCGAATAAATGTCTGGTCGTCTGCTTGGGCCATGCGACTTTTCCGGTAGATTTCCTGGCTTATGGGTGGGCGCTGCCGCACCCGGAGAGGGCGTATTATAGCGGTGTGCGCTGGCCGTCGAAAGCGATGCACCGGACTCACCGCAAAGCGTATCGAGCGTTCGTTCGGAACCGTCGCTGCGTTTACTTGCCCGGGCGATTACCGCTACACTGTGCGCCCTCGAAATCTCGATGCGCCCGTAGCTCAGCTGGATAGAGTGCTGCCCTCCGAAGGCAGAGGTCACAGGTTCGAATCCTGTCGGGCGCGCCAAACACTAAAAAGGCCACCATCAGGTGGCCTTTTTAGTGTTTCGTACTCCGATTCCGGGTTCGGTTCCACACGACCAAAGCCAAGTCTCCATTGCCTTTAGAATCTGTCTGCCGTATCCCTTGCCTTCGTGTTCAGGGTCCACTAACAGGGCCCAGATGCTTCGATTCTCCCAATTCGCAATTCCAAAACCAACCACGCTGCCGTTGGATTCAAGCAGCCAGCCCTGTCCAGTTGATACCAGGGCTGCAATCACGTCCTGGTCATCGACAACGGCCGACCTGAGCTGTTTCTCCTTGACTGCATGCCTAATGGCCTGAATGGCGCGCACGTCAGCGCGAACAGCCTGTCTCAGCATGTCCTGCTCATCCGGTTGATCCGCCGCCACCGCGCAGCGGGGGCGGGGCAATCATGGTCGCCTGCATGGCCGCAATCAGCTTTCGCCCATCGCCTTGATCCGCCTCGACTTCAGCTTTGCACACGGTCAAAGTGCGGCCGGGTCGAATCACCCGGCCGACGGCAATGAAGCGCTCGCCAGCGGCCGGTGAGAGCAGATTGACTTTGAATTCAACCGAGAGCACGTCCAGGCCGGGCGCCATCAGTGACAGCGCGGCATAACCGCAAGCGCTGTCGGCGATGGCCGTAATGGCGGCGGCGTGAACAAAGCCATGCTGTTGCGTCAATTTTTCGCTGAAGGGCAGAACGATTTCAACTTCGCCCGGGTGCACGGCTGCCAGTTGGGCCCCCAGGTGGCGCATGAATTGCTGCCGGGCAAAACTTTCGGCAACGCGATCCCTGAAGTTCGGATCCTGCGGCACATGGCTCCCGGTGCCGGACATTTTCACTGCATCAACTGTGCGACGGCCTTTGCGACCGGCTCCATGATGGAATCGTCCAGCCCGGCGATATTGATTCGGCTGTCGCGCACCATGTAAATGTGGTGTTCTTCCCGCAGCGTGTCGACCTGCTGCTCGGAGAGACCCAGCAAAGAGAACATGCCGCGTTGTGTAACCAGCCATTCGGCATCGAGATCGGGTCGTTGGGCCACGAGAGCGTCAGCGAACTGCCGGCGAAGGCCCTGGATGCGTTCGCGCATTTCGATCAGTTCCTCCGCCCACAACTTGAGCAGTTCAGCGTCCCTGAAAATGCCCTCCACGATCAACGGCCCGTGTGCGGGCGCCATGGAGTACATGCCGCGCGCAACGTTCGCTGCCTGGCTCTCAAGGACCTTCTTTTGAGAGGGGTCGCGGCCGACGGCCAGGAGCGCACCCGTGCGTTCGCGATAAAGGCCGAAATTCTTTGAGCAGGACACCGCGACAAACATTTCGGGCAGGCGCTCCGCGGCCGAACGGATCACCGCGACGTCCGCATCCAGTCCGTCGCCGAGGCCCTGGTAGGCGACATCGAACAACGGCACGATGTTGCGCTCCAGCAGTAGTCCCAGCAGCGCGTCCCAGGCGGCCGGATCCGGGTCCTCACCGGTGGGATTGTGCGACGACGCCTGCAGCACGATCAGGCCATGAGGCGGAATCGAGGAGATGGCCTGCAACATCTCGTCGTCCATGAGTTCATGAGTCTCGGCCTGGTAGTAGGGGTAGGTTTCGAGCGCCAGGCCGGCTGCGCCCAGCAGCCCGCGGTGGTTGGGCCACGTCGGCTGGCTGAGCCACACCGTTTCGCCGGTCTGGGTGCGCTTATACATTTCCGCGGCGACCCTCAGGGCGCCACACCCTCCGGGAGTCTGGAGCACGGCCGTGCGTGACGACATGGCGTCGTTCAGCGGGCCGAGAATCATGTGGCGAATACCATCGCGGAATCCGGCGACGCCCAGGGGAGGCAGGTAAGCTTTGCTGGTCTGGCTTTCGATCAATCTCCGCTCTGACTCGGCGACGGCGCGCATGACTGGGGTATTGCCATGATCGTCCTTGTAAACACCCACGGTCAGGTCGATTTTCTGCTCAGAGGTGTCGGCCTGGAATGCCGTCATCAGGCCGAGAATCGCGTCGGCGGGAATTTCCTTAAGCTTCTCCAGCGTCATCGGTTTCTCTCTTTCGGTCGTGAACCTACCATAGTACCCTCAGCGCAAAGCGAAAGGAGAACATAATATGGCAGGCGCAAGCGGTCGAGAACTCTGGTCGACGCGATGGGGTTTCCTCCTTGCCGCAGTCGGTTTTGCGGTGGGGCTGGGGAACATCTGGCGATTTCCGTTTGTCGTGGGCGACAACGGCGGCGGCGCCTTTCTGCTGATCTACCTGGCCTGTGCGCTGCTGATCAGCCTGCCGCTGCTGATGAGTGAACTCGGTATCGGGCGGCTGGGCCGCGGCAGTTCCACCGGCAGCTACCGAAACGTCGCAGCCCGCGCGGGCCTGTCACCGGGCTGGGGCGCTGCGGGCACTCTGGCTGTTTTCTGCGTGTTCGTCATCCTCTCCTATTACACCGTGGTCACCGGCTGGACCTTCGACTACTTCATCCGCGCGTCCATGAATCATTTCAAGGGTCTGGAGGCCCTGGAGTCGAGCTCTATGTTCGCGGAGCTCACGGGCAGCCCGCTTCGCCTGTTGTTCTGGAACACCGTTGTTTACCTGCTGGTGGGCGTGGTATTGCGCCAGGGCGTACAGCGCGGCGTCGAGCGCGCCGCGAGAATCCTGATGCCGGCCATGTTCGTGGCGCTGGTCGTGATGTTGATCTACAGCGCCATCAAGGGCGACATGGGCGCCACACTGAAGTTCCTGCTCGAGCCCGACTGGTCGAAAGTCGATTTCCAGACGGTCATGGCCGCGATTGGCCAGGCCTTCTACTCCATCGGTATCGGGCTCGCGGGCATGATCGTTTTCGGCTCCTATCTTCCGGACGAGTTCAGTGTTCCACAGTCGGCGGGGCTCATCATTCTGATTGATACCGGCGTGGCCTTGCTGGCCGGATTCATGATCTTCCCGATCGTTTTTGCGTTTGGCATGGAGCCGTCAGCGGGGCCTGGACTGCTGTTCCAGACCCTGCCCCTGGCGTTTGGCCAGATGGCCGGGGGTCACCTTTTCGGCTCGATCTTTTTCATCCTGTTGATGGTTGCCGCGCTTTCTTCCTGTATTGGCTGCGCTGAAGCCTGTGTTGCCTGGGTGGAGGAGCACTGGAAGATTCCGCGCAGAAAAGGCGCCTTGTGGCTCTGCCTGGTGGCCTGGATGGTCGGGATTCTGACCATCATGTCTCTGGGTGACTGGAGCGAGTTCTACCCGCTGAATTTCATTCCGGCATTTGCGGGCAAGAACATTTTCAGCACGCTCGACTTCCTGGCTGCGAACATCCTGCTGCTGGTAGGCGGGACGCTGACCGCGATTTTCTTTGGTTGGCTGGCGCCGAGGGCCGTCAACCTGGAAGCCTTCGGGATTTCCGACGGCGTGCTGTTCGCCTTCGTCAAGTTCATGCTGCGCTACGTCATACCTTTTGTACTGGTGGTGGCGCTGGTGATGGGATTGCAGGGCTGACAACTCTTGCAGGAGCGACTTTAGCCGCGACGGTCGCGGCCAAAGCCACTGCTACAGGCGAGTCGGATTGACGACTGGCTGCCCCGTTTCCCGATTAAAAAGGGGTGACTTCCTGTGCTCGCCCCGCAGTTTCGTCATGAGAACGAGCATCCCAAATCGCCAGTACAGAGCGAGAGGCGTGCCGTGTTCGATCTCGAGTCCGCTGGTGTCACCCGAGGCGCTTTCGCCATTCAGCCGGGCCCGCACCGGGCCAATCAGCGCGTCCAGCCCACCCGAAGGCTCCGTGGTATCGATGCAGCTGTGAATCAACCCGATGAACGGCAGGCGATTGGTATTGAGCGTGTTGCCGATGGGCGAGCGGCAACAATCGGTGTACCAGCGCAGGGTCGGCGCTTTTGTCAGATGAACGCAGGCGAGGAGTTCCTGACCCTGCCGAATCTCCAGACGCCCCGGCGAGGCCTGGTAAACGTCGGTGCCGCCATTCTTGTCGAGGACATCCTCCGAACGCCCCAGGAAATGCGCGAAGGCCTGGCAGGACTTGCAGTAACAGACCACCCGGCTGCCGTGTCGCGGTCCGGCGCGGTGGAGCACCCCTCGAAATTCGCCGCAGTCACAACGGATGGGGATGTCAGCCATGATTCTTCGATTGTAAAAGAAACACCGCCCGAAGGCGGTGTTTCGTCATGCCGTAGTTCAGATGGGGTCAGTAGTCATAGCGGAATTGAACGCCGAACGTGAGCGGCTGGTTGGTCAGGTAACCAACGCGAGCGCGCGAGCCACGTTCCTGATCCAGGGCCAGCTGGGCCTCCTCGTCAAAGATATTGTTGACGTAGAAGGAAACATCCCATGCCTCGTTGCGGAAGCCGAGTCGTGCGTTGGCCACCGTGTAGCTGTCCATCAGCGGGTCGAACACAAAGGTGTCCTGGGTGTACGGTCCGCCGATATTGTTCGGATCGAATGCCAGCAGAGAAACGGTGCCGAAGCCTGCGGCCTGGTCACCGATCTGAGTGTAGCGATCACCGATGTACTGAACCAGCCCCGTTACGTAGCCTTCCCAGTCGGTGAAGGCCGGCCAGGTGTAGGTGGCGGCAGCGGCGCCCTGCCACTCGGGCACGGTTGCCAGACGGTTGCCCTCCTGGATGCCGCCCACGACTGTGGTGTTGCCGCTGGAATCGGTCGATGTGACCGTGGAATCCAGCTCCGCTTCGATGTAGCTGGCGGTGACTGCGAAATCGAACTGGTCGGTCAACTGAACGGCCCATTCGAACTCGACGCCGGCGCTGTGTGCCTCAGGGACGTTGAACACCACGCGGGAAGAACAAGATCCGGCGGTGACCGTAGCCTGCAGGTCCTTGATGTCCTGGTAGAACACGGCGATATTGAACGAGCCGCGGCCATCCATGACGGTCGATTTCATGCCGATCTCGTAGTTCCACAACTCCTCGTCCTCCCAGTTATTGCGCCCGCCGAACGTTACGAGGTCTTCAGGCGTGCACAGGGGAACGTTCAGAGGGTCGTTGATACCGCCAAGGCGGAAGCCCTTGGAGATCTGGGCGTTGAAGTTGGTGGTATCGCT
>JBFHEJ010000162.1:0-5845 GCA_041584255.1 Lysobacterales bacterium | reverse complement strand
CGGCGACCCCGGCGGCCAGCATGGCGGGCTGCGTCACCGCGGTGCTGTTGAGGCGCTCTTCGGGGCCAGAGCGGACGATTTCTCCCAGGTTGTAACCGAGCGCCTCGGACGCTTCATCGAAGGTGTCATCGACGGCGATGTGCCGCGATGCCAGTTCATCCAGCATCCCGACCGACTGTGAGCCTTGCCCCGGGAAAAGAATTGCCGTTTCGAAACTCATGGATCAGCAGCTGCGATAGCGGTTTTGTCAGTATCTGACCAGGGCCGAGCCCCAGGTGAAGCCACCACCAAACGCTTCCAGAAGCAGCAGATGTCCGCGCTGAATGCGTCCGTCACGAACCGCCTCGTCCAGCGCCAGCGGCACGGAAGCCGCCGAGGTGTTGCCGTGGCGGTCAACGGTAACCACCACCTGGTCCATGTCCATGCTCAGCATCCTGGCGGTTGCCGAAATAATTCTGAGGTTGGCCTGGTGTGGGATCAGCCAGTCAAGATCGGACTTCTCGATGCCGTTGTGCTCCAGCGTTTCGTCAACGATTCGTCCCAGCGTCCGCACCGCCACCTTGAACACCTCGTTGCCCTGCATGTAAATCTCGGCCCGTCCATCGTTGTCCTGGAGCCGGTCAAATCCGCGCGAAACGCCAACGTCGGTGCACAGCAGGTCGGCCTGTCCGCCGTTGGCGTGGATGTGCGTGGAATAGATGCCGGGTTCGTCACTGCCTTCCAACACCACCGCGCCGGCGCCGTCGCCGAACAGGACGGCTGTCTCCCGGCGGTTCCAGTTAATCATCTGCGTGAGCGTTTCGGCACCGCCGACAAGGACTTTTTTCGCCTCCCCGGTACGGATGTACTGGTCAGCGATACTCAGCGCGTACATGAAGCCGGAGCATGCCGCGTTGACGTCCATGGCCCCGCAATCCCGCAGGCCGAGCATGGGCTGCAGAAGGCAGGCCGAGCTGGGAAAGATCAGGTCGGGCGTGGTCGTGCCCAGAACAAAGAGATCGATTTCCTGGGGATCTGTGTCGGCCGCTTCCAGGGCACGCTCGCAGGCCAGCTTGCAAAGTGAGACCGTGGTTTCGCCGTCGACGATGGCGCGCCGCTCTCTGATCCCGGTGCGTTCGCGAATCCACTGATCGCTGGTGTCCATGATCTTTTCCAGATCATGGTTCGTGACCACCTTTTCCGGCAGTGCACTGCCGGTTCCTGCGATTCTTGAATATTTCAAACTCACGCCTCCAGGTGGTATTGCTGTATCAGGCTGTCAATGCGATGTGGCAGTCGTTTGCGCGCTGCCTGTGCGGCTTCCCGGATTGCCTGCGCAAAGGCTTGTCGGTCGGCGTGGCCGTGACTCTTGACGACCGTGCCCCTCAGCCCCAGTAAAGGCGCACCATTATGCGCGGACGGGTCCATTCGTGCCAGCAGGCGCCGCAAGGCAGGCCCGGCAAGCACAGCGCCGGCCCGGGCGGAGACCGAACTCGAGAACGTTTCGCGAAGCTGGGTCATGGTCATGCGAGCCAGCCCTTCGCAGGCCTTGATGATCAGGTTGCCACTGAAGCCGTCACAGACCGCCACGTCCACGGTCCCGGCATACAGGTCATTACCCTCGACAAAACCAATGTAGTTGATTGGCATGTCCTTGAGCAGGGCATGAGCAGCCTGGACCACGACGTGACCCTTGCTTTCTTCGTGGCCGACATTCAGCAGGCCGACACGCGGGTTCTCGATGCCGTCTACTTTTTCAGCAGTCAGGGAGCCCATGACCGCAAATTGCACGAGCTGCCGCTCAGTGACGCTGAGATTGGCGCCCAGATCAAGGGCCGCCGTGAACCCATCCGGGTTTGGTAGATAGGCCATCAGAACCGGTCGTTCGATGCCCGGCAGGAGTCCGACCAGGCGTACGCCCAGCGCCATCATGGCACCGGTGTTGCCGCCACTGATGCAGGCGCTGGCCGTGCCGTCCGCAACCAGACGGATCGCTTCCCACAGGCTGCTGCCCTCGCCCCGGCGAAGGGCAGCCACGGCACGGATGTCCATGGGCAAGGCCGACTCGGCAGGGTGGATGCTCAGGCGCGCGCTCCACGACTGCGAAGGCGAGGACAAGCTGCTCAGGGCAGCTTCGATCTCTTCGCGAATGCCGACCAGGATGATCTCGAGGGCCGTATCGGACACGAGAGACGCCACCGCCGCCGGCAGCGTGACACTCAGGCCGTGGTCGCCACCGTGGGCGTCAACCGCCAGGATCGCCTGGTCGTGCTGCGCCATCTACCGGGACAGGAATCCTGAACGGATGCCGGTGGCTAGTCTTCGTCGAACTCGGTTACGGGCTGGTCGATGACCTTCTTTCCCCGGTAGTACCCTTCCGGGCTGACATGGTGCCTGCGGTGCGTTTCACCGGTGGTCGGCTCGACCGACAGGGTCGGCTTTTCGAGCGCGTCGTGCGAACGGCGCATGCCGCGGCGCGACGGGGTTTTTCTGCTTTTCTGAACAGCCATTACAATTCTCCTTAAGCTATTTGTTTTTCATCATTTCAGCCAGGGACTCGAAGGGTCGCTGCCTTGCTTCCTGGTCCCGGTCGTCCGCCTCGGCGGCCGCCGTTGTTTCCTTTCCCGCTGTAGAGTGCTGCACCGGCTCCAGGTCCGGGTTGCGCGGCACCTGTGGCACGGCGAGCAACAATTCGTCCTCCACCAGCTCGGCGACGGCCATTCGACCCTCATCAACGAGCACAAACTCTTCCTCGTCCGACAGCAGCGCCTGCTCGGACGGCGCTCCGATAATCTGCAACAGCGACTCCTGGTCAACCTGCGCGATATAGGGCTCCAGGCTCCTCTGGCACAGCAGCGTCAATGGCGCTGACACTTTCACCCGAACCGTGGGCCGCCGTTGTGCGTCGTGGCCAAAGTGCAAGCTGAAGCGCGCCTCTCCCTCGTCCGAAGCCAGCAGCGGGCGCAAACGGCTGAAACGGGTCAGCGGAAGAGTACCGCCGATGTTCCGTCTGCCGTCAGCGGCGCGCCAGGGATCGACATAATCTGGAAATTCACGCGACATGGCTTCACAATCCCTGCTCTGCTTTTACGGAGCGAGAGCGCTTCAAGCAAGCCGGCGATTTTACAACAAAAATGCCTCACGAGACACCTTTGCCCAGACTGATCCTGGCTTCGAGCAGTCAGGCCCGCGCCCGCCTGCTCGCACGACTGCGCATCCCTTTTCAGGCGCTCGCGCCTGAAATCGATGAACGGCCGCAGGAGGATGAAATGCCTTATCGGCTGGCGCAGCGCCTGGCGCGCGAGAAAGCCGCCAGGATCGCCGCGTCTCACGCGGACGCGGTCGTGATTGGCTCCGACCAGGTCGTGGTGCACCAAGACAGCCTGATGGGCAAGCCGGGGAACGCTGCCAGCGCCATCGCCCACCTAACCCGGTTCAGCGGCCAGGTGGTGCATTTCCTTACAGCAGTTGCGCTCGTTCGTGACGGCTCCGCTGTGGTGGGCGAATCGGTAGTCGAAACGCGGGTCGAATTCCGCGCTCTCGAAGAAGTGGAAATTCGCAGATACGTCAATGCCGATCAGCCCTTTGACTGCGCCGGAGGGTTCAAAGCGGAATCGCTGGGGCCAGCGCTGTTTGAATCCTCTTTCAGCCAGGATCCAACAGCGATCGTAGGATTGCCCCTGATCGAGACTTCGAGGCTCTTGAGATTGGCGGGATTCCAGGTACCATGAGCTGCACCATACTCCACCGTACGGGAAAAGGAAGGCAAAAATGACTGAAGCCGCGTCGTTCGGCAGTTACAAGAACTGGCGGATTGAAACGGATCTCGACGAGATCGCCTGGCTGATCCTCGATCGCGAGGGAGAGAGCGCAAACAGCCTCTCACGGGCTGTACTCCAGGAACTCGAGGATATCGTGGGTGTGCTGGAAAAGGCGTCTCCCAAGGGTCTCGTGTTGCGCTCGGGAAAACCCGGGAATTTTATTGTCGGCGCCGATGTGCGGGAATTCGATGCGGTCAGTGATCCGGCCGAAGCAGCGGACTCGATTCGCGAGGTGCACCGTCTTTTTGACCGCATCGAATCCCTGCCCTTTCCAACCGCCATCGCCATCGAAGGTTACTGCCTGGGCGGCGGGCTGGAACTGGCGCTGGCATTCGACTACCGCATCGCCCGAGATAACGACAACACCCGGCTCGGATTCCCCGAGATCAAACTTGGAATCTATCCGGGGTTTGGCGGCAGCGCGCGATCGACGCGGCAAATGGGTGGCATGAAGGCCATGGAGCTGATGCTGTCGACGCGAAATCTGCAGGCGCGCGCGGCCCGGGCTTCGAAGCTGGTGGACCAGCTGGTCGGTACGCACGGTTCACTGCGCTGGGCGGCACGGCAGGCGGTACTGAAGAATAAACGCAGTCGCGGTCCCGGGTGGATCGGAAAACTCAGCAACGCGTCGCCGTTCCGGGGCTGGCTGGCCAATGTCATGCGCAAAAAGACTGCGGCGCGCGCGAATCCGCGGCACTACCCTGCCCCGTTCGAACTCATCGATGCCTGGGAAGAGCACGGCGACGATTTCAAGGCGATGTTGGAGCAGGAGGCGCTGCGGGTCGGCAGGCTGATTACCAGCGATACGTCCGCCGGTCTGCGCAGGGTATTCTTCCTGATGGAACGCCTGAAAGCCTTCGGCAAGCAATCCGATTTTCGTGCGCGGCGCGCCCACATCATTGGGGCGGGCGTCATGGGGGGCGACATCGCAGCGTGGTGCGTATTGCAGGGCCTTGAAGTGACCCTGCAGGACCGCGAGATGAAGTACATCGAACCGGCCCTGAAACGCGCCACCAGCCTGTTCAGGAAAAAGCTGCGCAAGCCGGACCTGATTGCTGGCGCCAGAAGCCGGCTCATCGCCGATGTGGAAGGCAGCGGCGTGGCGCGTGCCGATGTCGTGATCGAGGCGATCTTCGAAAGCGTCGAGGCCAAGCGCAGCCTGTTCCAGAAGCTCGAGGCGCAGCTCCAGCCCGACGCCATACTGGCGACGAACACTTCGGCCATTCCACTTTCGCAGTTGTCTTCCGTTCTTGACCGGCCGGAGCGCCTCATCGGACTGCATTTCTTCAACCCGGTGGCGAAAATGCCGCTGGTCGAGGTGGTGAACGATGCGGTCACGGATGACGAAGAAATCAAGCGCGGCGCGGCATTCTGTGGTCAAATCGGCCGCTTCCCGCTGCCGGTCAAGAGCAGCCCGGGATTCCTCGTCAATCGCGTCCTGGCGCCGTACATGCGCAAGGCCATGGAAGTCCATCGCGAGAAAGGCGTGCCGATTGAAGCCATCGATGTCGCGGCCAGGGAATTCGGCATGCCGATGGGGCCTGTAGAACTGGCCGATACGGTCGGCCTCGACGTCGGCCTTGACGTCATGAAAAACCTTGGCGGCGACAGCGCCACGGCCGAGGTCGAATTGCTGGAGAAAATGGTCGAGTCCGGTAAGAAGGGCAAGAAATCAGGCGAAGGTTTTTACGTCTGGAAAGACGGCAAGCCGGTCAAGGACTCTGACGCCGCGGAAGGCATCAGGCTCGAATCCCTGGCCGAGGAACTCATGCAGCCCTATTTCGATGAATGCCGTGCCTGCCTGGCCGACGGCATCGTGGCGGACGCAGACGTACTCGACGCCGGCATGGTTTTTGGTACCGGTTTTGCGCCCTTCCGCGGCGGGCCCATGCATTACCTCGAGAGCGAAGGCGATAACGGCGGAGAGGAATCATGAGCAATGAATTGAAAAGGATCGCCGTCATCGGTGGCAGCCGTATCCCCTTCGCGCGTTCGCACACAAACTACGCCGAACAGTCGAACCTGGATTTGCTTTCCGCCGCCCT
>JBFHEJ010000161.1:0-5847 GCA_041584255.1 Lysobacterales bacterium | reverse complement strand
CTCGCCCAGCGCCTGGGCGAAGGCCTGCAGCGCACGTTCCTGACGATGTTGCAGCAGTTGCTCCAGCGCATCATGGCCAGTGGCAAGGTGGCGCCGCCACAGGCTGCGCTGGCGCAGCATGTCCACCAGCAGGCTTTCAAGTCTGCGACTGTCGCCGCCGAGGTACACCAGCAGGCGCACCAGCGAGGCGCGGGCCTGCGCCGCCTGCCGGTTACCGCTCGCCACCAGGTCGTCGATATCCCGAAACATCCCACGAACGGCTTCGCGATAGAGCGGATCGGGATGTTCGAGCACCGGCGCGTCGGCCCAGCGTGGCCCGAGCACGGGGTCACGCGACAGAATCTGGGTGCACAGCCCGTCAACGGTATTGATGCGCAACCGACCCGGGGAATGCAGCAACTTCCAGCCGCGTTCACGATCGCGAGCGAGCACCTTCCCGGCCAGCGCCACCGCCTCCTGTTCGTGCGGCATTTCAGGCACAACACCAGCCTGCGCCTGCGACAGGCGGGTGGTGATGCGGGTGCGCATTTCCTGCGTCGCCTTGCGGGTGAAGGTGATGGCCAGCACCCGCTCGGGCCGCTCGACGCCAGCCAGCAGTTTCAGGAATCGCTGGGTCAGGACCTCGGTCTTGCCGGAACCTGCCGGCGCCTGGACGATGAACGACCCGGTGGGGTTCAGCGCACGCAAGCGGGTTTGCCGGTCAGAGGTCATCGACGTGTCTCAACACCGGGCCGAGACCGCTGAACTCGACAGCGGCAGCATCAAACACGCGGTTTGCGGCATGACCGGCGAGAATTTCCTGGCTCAGCATCTCGGCCTGGCCCTGCCAATGCGCCATCAACGCTTGCCAGTCCGGAAACGCTATGCGTGGCCTGCCCTGCCCCGGCCGCAACAAGCCGTCGGCAATGGCGGCCGAGTTATCGCTGATGCCGTCGAAGGCGCAGTCACCTGCCTTCACGACGCCGATGGCGATGCCCGCTGGATCGTCGCCCTCGCTCGCCATCAACGCCGCGTAGAGTGGCAGTTGCGGTTCCTGGATGCGGTCCTGGACCCACTGCGTCGCGCGCCTGCGGTTGCCCTTGCCACTCTTGTAATCGATCAGGAACAGCCGACCGTCGGCAAGGCGGTCCAGGCGGTCGATGCGGACGCTGACCTGGGCACGGCCGAGGCAGGAGTTCAAGCCAGTTTCCAGCGCATGAATGCTGAAGCCGGAGCGCCCGCGATCGGTTTCAAGCCACTCCGTCAGCGCCCGCTCGAGCCTGCCGGCTTCGGCGAGTAATCCCGTTTCACCGAGCCTGCGCCGCCCGCCCGATCGTTCCAGCGCTCTACTGACGGCCGTCGCCACCGCGCCTTTTTCGGGCAATTGACCCCCGCCCACGCACGGTTGGTAGAGCAACTGGATGGCATGGTGCATCAGGATGCCGTGGTAGAGCGGGCTGGCGAACGGGCCCGGCATTTCGACGAAACTCGCGCCCAGCCGCCAGCGCACATAGGCTGCCAGCGGACAAGCCGCCTGCAGGCGAAAAAAATCGGCGCCACCGGGAACTTCAACGACGCCCTCGGCGGGATACGGAATTCCGCAATGATCTTCGACCAATTCCAACCTCGACGCGTCTTGAGCAAAGACCGCCTCTTTCCACACTGCCGTGGCCGGTCGTGCCGGCGCCACGGCCTCGTACTCTACCGCGGGCGTCGTCGCTGTGAGCGGGCTGGCGCTGCGCGGTCCTTCACCGGCGTCCCTGCTCCAGCTCAGGCGTACTTCCGGCGCAATGGCCTGCAGCATGTTCGTGAGCTGCCGGAAATAGGCGAGTTGCCCCTCGGGGTTTTCGCGCGGTATCGCTTCTCTGGACTTGCCAGGCAGAAAGGGATTGCTGCGGATGGCCGGCGGCCAGTTCGCATCATCGAGGTGACATACCCAGATGGCGTCAAAGGACCCGCCCGCCGCGACTTCGGGGCTAAGCACCTGCACGGGCGACAACGCGCCGCCACCGAATGGCATGCTGGTCTCCAGGCAAAAAGATTCCAGCAGCACCATGGCCTCGCCATGCGAGGCAAATTCCAGCCCGGCGATGCGCTCGCACAAGTCGAAAAACTGCCTGGCCTGAGCCACGCGCTGATTGCCGGCCGCCGTGCCCGGCCAACCCCAGTGGCGCAAGGTGGTGTGCAGCCATTCCCCTGCTCGTTCGGCCGGCCACCCGGAAGGCAATCCCTGCAACGTTTCGATGAGCACCGGGGTGGTGGCGCTATCCGCGTGCCGGCAAACATCGTTAAGCGACCAGCGGAAGACGTCTCGTTCCCTCAGGCGCAGTTCGAGCCGGGCGCGTGGGATCGACTCGGTATGGGCCCCGGCCCAGTGCGGTGAAAGCAGGCAGCGGCTGATCTCAGGAAAACTGAGTGCCTCGTCCGGGCCCCTGAGCGCAATCCGCAAGAGCATCAAGGCGTCACGAATCATGCCGCTGTCCGCCAGCCGGGCGGCCTCGGCAATGTGGAATGACCAGCTACCGGTATCGTCGAGCCGGGCGGCCTGAGCGGCATGGAAAGCGGCGGAAAAGACCTGGCACAGGTGGCGCCTGGCCACCGCGGAGCGCAGGGCAGGCGGTGGGACGACCACGCACACGCGGCGCGCACCTGTTTTCAGGCGCTCACTGGCCCAATGTGCAGCCGCCCGCCACTCGTCTTCGGGGGTAGCGAGCGTCACCAGTCCGACCTCCGCATTGCCGCATGGGGGTTTCGCGAACCGCACGGCAACCGCGCGTCGTTCGAGCGCGCCAAGCAATCGCTGCTCGAGAGGAGTGAATTCGACAAATCCCTGCAATTCGATTTCCTCGGGCAGAGCGAACGGCCAGGGCGCCGCGTCTTCCAGGCGCGCGGTCAACTCCGTCGTCCAGTCCTCCGCGCTGACCATGCCCTGCCGCTGAAAAACCGCCCGCACCCGCTGGCGCCAGCGGTAGAAGACGGGGTCCAGCCAAGGCGGCTCATCGTCACTGACCCATTGCCTGAGCAGGCGGTCTGCCGCTTGCGCTTTCCGCGCGGCCGCGAGGCCCGAGGCTGAAGCCACCGCCCCCTGTTCGGAATGGCGCGCCCAGGCATGGAGGGCTGCCCGTGAATCCAGGCTGCGCGGTACATTGATGCCCAGCAGTTGGCGCATGCGCACCGCGGCTTCCTCGACCCAGGTTGAGAAAATGAACAGCGGGGAAGCGGGCATGGCGGACTGTCCGGGGTTCGCCATCAGGGACTGCGCGACCTTGATGTGCAGAATCTCGCGGTTAGGCACGAGCGTGATGCGGCTCGCGTGCTTCGGGCTAATCATCGTGGCGCTTTTTCAAGGGCCTCGAACTCGGGCGGTGGGTCACTGGTAAAATCTGGGAATGTGCGGCAAAACCTCCGTCTACAATATCACCTGGAAGGAGGTCTATGGTTATGCTTCGGCCCTCATCCGACCGGCAGATCTACCGCCTGATCCCGAGCCGAGGATCAATGTTTCGCCATCGCGTCTGCGACGCAAGTCCGAGCCCGACTCGATGGTGTGGGAAACCCTTCCTGTCATCTGTCCGGGCGACGATGCGGACATCCCGGCGCAAGCCATCTGGCCCTTCCTGCCGGTGTGGTCCGAGGGTCGGCTTCCCACCAACAAGCAGGGACGCCTGATTTCCACAGCCAACGCCCGGCTGCGCACGGAGGGCGCCCCATTTGCCCCAACCTTTATGCCGGCCTGGAATTCCGGGTTTCGCGTGGTGGTCGTGGTGTCCTGGTTTTACGAGTTCGACAGCAGGGTCAAGCCGCAAATCCCCTATGCCGTGTTTCCCACCGATGCGCCCATGTGGCTGATGGCGGGACTGGCGCGACGCACTACCCTGCCCGATGGCAGCCGGCACGTCACCGTGGCCATCATCACGGTTGATCCCAATGATGTGCTCAAGTCTGTCGGTCACAACCGCAGCCCTGCCCTGTTGCGTGGAGGCGCGGAGGCCGCCGCCTGGCTGCACGGCGACAAGCAGCAAGCTCGCGACTTGCTGCGTCCCTTTGGCAACGAAACGATGGGGGTGGAAGCCATCCCCATGGGGATCAAGATACCGGGCAATGAAAATGTCGAAATGCCGGAACGGCTGGGAAAATTTGGAAGCGCCTGATCCTGGAACCAGGCGCAGAACCTGACCCCGAGGTCAGGGTTTGAAGCTGGCTTGTTTGGGGGTGTCTTTCTCTTCTGCGTCGGACGACGCTCCCGTAGGCTCGTACTTGACCGCCCGCATGGTCAGGCTATCTTCCTCGGCGGCCTTGGCCTTTTTCTCGGCCAGTTCGCGATCCCGCTTGGTCAGGTACTCGTCGATGCCCAGGTGCTCGGACTCCGAAATGCCCTGGTCAAGCAGTTCCTCCTTGCTGTGCAGCTTGCCGCCGGAACTGGCGTAGGGGCCGATGTAGCCGGCATGGATGATGCTGCGTTCAGTGGCGGATTCGGTAAAGCTCTCTTTCAGAACACGCTCACGTTTCGGATGCCAGACATCCTTGGTTTTGTGATCTTCGCCGAGGGGTTCGCGCCAGGCCGCCTGCTTGGGACGGCCAGCGCGCTGGCTGGAATTGACACCCCTGGAATGACGGCGATTGCGGCCACTGTCACCGGTCTGAACCTTGCGAAAGAGCCATATGACGCCGATCGCGAGGACAATGAGAAAAATTGGAAAGTAGAAGCCTTGCATGCCGTTGCGCTATTTGCCCGACGCCATGCGACGCTCTTCCGGCTTCTCGTTGTCGGACACCAGGCGGAGGGCGCTGAACTTGGCAACTTCAGCCTCGACGCCTTCAGCCAATTTCTTGACCGTCATCTGGTCCCTGGCGCGCTCTTCAAGGTATGCGCGAGGCAGTACGGGCCTGGACCATTCGAAGTCAGGCGTGTGCGAAGACATGCTGGCGCGGCCATAACGATCCTCGACCATGGCACGGATCGCCTGCTTGCGACGGGCGATGTAGGCCTCGTCGACAACTTCCCGAGTCTTGAAAAAGTCGGCAACGGCTGTTGCGAATCCGGACTTCGCGGTGGAACGCCTGCGGTAAGCCGGCCTTCCGCCGACCATGTCTCTTTGCGGCCAACCCCAGGGTGTGCGGACGTCCCGTCCCCTTAGGTCCGCCACCGGGTCGAATACCTCGTCTGCGGCTTCATCGAGGTGAAAATCGCGCCGTGCGCGACGGTCGCTGGTATCCCAATGGACGCGATTGGCCTTGCCGTTGATGCGGCGCGTTCCACGGCGAAGCGCACGCCGCTGCAAGCGTTTTTCGCGTTCGATGCGTTCGTATTGCTTCTGGTCGCGACGCGATTCGTATTTGAGTTGGCGAATGGTGTTTTTTGCGGACCGAAACATCCGCAGCATCACCAGGATCAGGCTTGCAGCGATCAGGACAAAAACAACGAAATATGTGTATTCGGCTTGCACTTGTAAATCCCACCTTTTTCGCCGGCTGAACTCTGAAAGTTTCAGTCCCCCCGGCGAGTTGCCGTTAAAAACGCCTCCGGCGTCCCAAACGACTTAGTCGCGACTTACAAGCTCCTTTTGATCCCTGTCTTGAGAACGGCCCCTTCCAGGCGGACTCACACCTGGTGGCCTCTTCTGGTTGCCGTGAGGCTTCCTTTTTACGGCAACGGCACAGCTCCCTCACGCAAGCGTGTAGCAAGGTATTCTTCTTGCTGTTTAGGGAACCCGCTTACTGGTAAATATACCACAGAAAGCACAAAAAGTTGGTAATTGCGTGAGATTGGGGGGTTTTGCGGGCTGAGTGGTGGTTTTTGGGGGATTGGTGGGGGTTAGGACATCTTTATGGTAGGCGGCCGCGAAGCGACTCCGGCTAAGTCGACGT
>JBFHEJ010000160.1:0-5870 GCA_041584255.1 Lysobacterales bacterium | reverse complement strand
GAGCCGGGCGGCAAGTTTATCTGCAGTGTCCCCAATATCCGCAATTTCACCTTCATTCTCGAGTTGCTGTTCCGCAGGCGCTTCGAGTACCGCGATGCCGGAGTGATGGACCGCACCCACCTCAGGTTTTTCACCCGCAAGGATGTTG
This sequence comes from Lysobacterales bacterium, assembly GCA_041584255.1. Taxonomy (GTDB): domain Bacteria; phylum Pseudomonadota; class Gammaproteobacteria; order Xanthomonadales; family SZUA-36; genus JAUIBE01. Next base: position 5,722 of record JBFHEJ010000160.1, on the reverse strand, counting down.
AGATCATGTTCCACGACGCAGGGTACGATGACATCCGAATCGGTCCGGTACGTCCCAAGAAGCACTGGTACAAGAAAGCCGGCCGGGCTTTGTTCGGCGACCTGGTGATCAAGGGATTCCTCGTGACCGCGCGCGCCCCTGTTTAATTTTTGCCGTGAAGCTTTCGATCATTATCGTCAATTACCGAAGCTGGGAATGCCTCGAAAAATGCCTGGCCAGGCTGACGCAAGAGGCCAGCGGGAAAGACTGGGAAATTATCGTCGTTGACAATCACTCGGTCGACGGGCAACTGGGCGCTTTTTCGCAGCAATTCGCCGGCGTACGCTTCGACGAAGCGCCGAGAAACGGTGGATTCGGCTACGGATGCAATCGGGGGGCCGCCCTGGCCAGCGGCGATGAACTGCTTTTTCTCAATCCCGATGTGATTCCTGAACCGGGTTCGGTTCAGCGCTTGGGCGAAATAAAAACCGGACAAGCGAATTTGGCCATTCTCTCGGCAAGCCAGGTCGACGCTCGCGGTCGCTGGCGCAAGGTGTTCGACGTCTTTCCCAATCGGCTGACCTGGTTTCGCGCCGGCAAATTCTTTCTGCGCCTCGTGTTTCCGCGCCGCTACCCGGACCCAAGAAAGGAGTTCACCGGTGTGCTGGATTGCGATTGGGTTTCGGGATCGGTGTTCATGATCGGGCGGGATGACTTCGATCGCCTGGGTGGTTGGCGCGAAGACTACTGGATGTACGTCGAGGACTGCGATTTTTGCCTGCGGGCGCGGCGGGCCGGGCTGCGCGTCGCCGTCACCGGCGATGTGCGGATGATGCACGCCCACGGTGGTGCGAGCCGCCAAACCTTTGAGATTTCCGTGCTGACCCGGACCGAAGTCGCCATTTCCAAGCATGTGTTTGTCCAACTCAACTATCGTGGAGTCAACCGCGTAGTGAACCACGTTTGCGTCTTCCTGGCGGTGGTGCCCAAGCTGTTGCTTCTTGCTGTGCTGGATTTGCTTACGCTGCGTCGTTCAAAGACGCTGCGTACCCGCAGTGCTGTCTTGCTGGGATTAATGGCGCATTATGCGCATGCCTTACGCAACGGCGACTGGCATTCGCGGCAGGTAGCTGTCAGGGCCACCGGTGACGAAAGCCCGGCTTGCTGAACACCATGTGCACGTCGCTGATGGCGCGCTCCAGGAAGGCGCCTTCGCAGTAGCACAGGTAGTAGTCCCACATGCGGATGAAGGCTTCGGGGTATCCCATGGCGCGGACGTCCTGGATGCGGGCGTAAAAGCTCTCCCGCCAGCGCCGCAGGGTAACGGCATAGTGCAGCCCGATGTCCTCGAGATCGAGCAGGCGCATGTCCGTGCAGCTCGCGGCCGTGTCGGTCATGACGGCTGCGGAGGGCAGGCCGCTGCCCGGAAAGATGTAACGCTGAATGAAGTCGATTGACCGCCGCCTCGGGTCAAATCTCTGGTCGGCGATGGTGATGGCTTGCAGGACCATCAGTCCATCATCCTTCAGGAGTTCGCTGCATTTCTGGAAAAACGGGGCGTACAGCTGCGTATCGATGGCTTCGATCATCTCCAACGATACCAGTTTGTCGTAACGTCCGGAGAGGTCCCGAAAGTCCTTGTTGAGAATCGTGATCCGGCCCTCCAGCCCAGCATCGCGCACGCGTTCTCGCGCCAGGGCGAACTGCTCTTCCGATATGGTCGTGGTCGTGACCTGGGCCCCGTAGTGCTTTGCAGCATGAAGGGCGAAGCCGCCCCAGCCGGTTCCGATTTCGACGACCTGATCCCCGGGGCCGAGCTGCAGCTTTTCACACACCCGGTCCAGACGGGCAAGCTGGGCTTGATGGAGCGTCATATCCTCCCGCTCGAAAATGGCGCAGGAATACATCATTGTCTCGTCCAGCCACAGCGCGAAGAAATCGTTTCCAAGATCGTAGTGGGCGGCAATGTTTCGCCGCGCGCCTTCGCGTGTGTTGCGGTTGACGCGGTGAAACAGCCGCTGCAACGGAGCGGTCAGCCGCGCCGTGCCGGTCTCCATTTCATCCAGGACATCCCTGTTGCGCAGCATGAGCCGGACCAGAGACACCAGGTCATCGGACGTCCATAACCCCTGCATCCAAGACTCGCCGGCACCGATCGAACCCCCGAATGCGAGGTCGCTGTAAAAATTGGGGTCATGAATCTCGATGGACGCACTGAGTTCTGCCTCGTGGGCCGCTTGTCCGAAACGCAGTTCGCTGTCGGGCTCAATCACGTGAAGGTGCCCTGTGTGGAGGCGCTCGAGCCTCCCGGTCACCATGCGCCGAGCGAGCCCGCTGAACAGCCCGGGACGCGGCGTGGCTGCAAGGTGGCGCTCGGAGGACAGGCGAACCGATTTCATCGATGCTCACCTGCGACCGTCTCCTGCCGGTGTTTGTCCGGGTGGTCGTAAACCGGGCATTTTTTCAACCACAGGCGCAAAGCCTGCCAGTGAATCGCCCAGATGATCTTGGCGGTCATCAACGGGTAAGCCGCCAGCGACCGCGCCAGTGAGACCGGGGTCAAGGCACGCCGTTCCAGTCTCAAGGTTGCGTCGAACACTTTTTGGCCCTGGTCGATGTTGATCATGTGCACGTTCAGTTGTTCGCCCGGCAATCCGAACCGCCAGTCGTACTCGATGTCCATCGGCATGAACGGCGATACATGCATCGCTTTCTCCGGTCCAAACCTGAAGGTGTCGTTCTCATCAATGCCTTCAGCGGCGGGCAGCACGTAGCAGTGCTGTTCGCCCCAGGGTGTGTTGTTCACCTCCGCCACGATCGTCTCGAGTCGGTTGTCGCCTTGATCAAAACAATAGTAGAAGCTGACCGGATTGAAAACATAGCCGAAGTAGCGCAGGTGGGTGAGCAGACGGATCGGGCCTGCGGGCCCCCGCCCGGTACGATTTTCAACCAGGTCTCGGACGGCCTCATCGAGCGGGCGCGCGGGGTCCCCCATGTGGTCGGAACGACGGAATTCGGCCGCCGCCCTGCGGCCGACGGCAAACAGGCGCGATTGTCGGAACACGGTGTCGAGTTCGTCCAGGTCAAGAAAGACCATAAACATCCGGTAAGAGAATGCGTGCGCAGCCGGCCGGTACCTGCGGTGCCGGATAACTCCCCGGTAGATCGCGCTGTTCATTCCCGGCTCAGGCAGCACGCCGGGCCTGCCCTTCATGTTTGGCCGCGAGGTCATCGGCGAGATGATCGAGGGCGTTGATGGCGCTGACCACGCCGTCCTCGTGGAAGCCGTACCGCCAGTATGCGCCGCAATAGTAGGTGTGGCGCGATCCGTTGATTTCCCGGTGGCGCGACTGGGCCGCGACAGCCCGCGGGCTGAACACCGGATGCTCGTATTCGAAGGACCGGATGATGCGCTTGGGATTAATGGCATCGGTGTTGTTGAGGGTAACCAGAAACTGCTGTTGCGCCTCCAACGACTGCAAAATATTCATGTTGTAAGTCAGAGACACCCGTTGCGGATCGCGGGATCGGTTCGCCGGCAGGTGATAATTCCAGGCAGCCCAGGCGCGCCTGCGCCGCGGCATCAGGGTTTCATCGGTATGCAGGACGGCTTCGTTCTTCTGGTAGGCAATGCTGCCGAGCACCTGGCGTTCGGACGTACTCGCGTCAGCCAACATGCTCAGCGCCTGGTCGCTGTGGGTAGCGATCACGACCTTGTCAAATCGCTGAGCTGGGCGGCCCCTGGCCCTGACCAGTACATGATCGGGAAAGCGCAACACCTGTTTCACGGGCGCATCCAGGAAGATGCGGTCGCGGTGCCCCTCGACGAGCTTTTCCAGGTAGCGATTAGAACCGCCACAAATTACGCGCCAGGTTGGCCGGTCATTAATGCTCAGCAGGCCATGGTTATGGAAAAACCGGACGAAAAACCCTGCCGGGACGCCGCCCATGCCGTCCGGTGATGCGGACCAGATTGCTGCCCCCATGGGAATGATGTAGTGCTCGATGAATGATCGCGAGTAGCCGTTACGATCGAGGAAATCGTTCAGCGTGATTGCGCACTCCTGTTGATCGAGCAGGGCCGGCGCTTCGCGGTTGAAGCGCAGGATATCGCTCAGCATGCGCCAGAAGGTGGGACGCAACAGATTGCGTCGCTGGGCAAACAAAGCACTCAGGCTGGCGCCGTTGTATTCGAGACCGGTGCGCCTGCAGCTCACGCTGAAGCTCATGCTGCTCTCCTGACTGTCGACTCCCAGGTCGTCCAGCAGCGTCAGAAAATTGGGGTAGGTGACGTCGTTGAAGACGATGAAGCCGGTATCGACGGCGAACGTCTGGCCCCCGACATCCACATCGATGGTGTTGGTGTGACCGCCAATGCGCGAATCGGCTTCGAACACGGTGATGTCGTGATGGTCGGCGAGCTTGTGAGCGGCATAGTTTCCGGCAATGCCGGTGCCAATCACCGCGATCTTCAGGCGTGGTTTCACCACTGCTGCGGGACCCGGCGCAGTTCAGAGAGGTCGTAACCCACCTGCCGGATAACTTCGACCGCCGAATCGTAGTCGGCATCGCTGATGTCCGGACTGCGGGCCATCAACCAGACATAATCGCGCTTGAGACGACCGATGATCGTGATGTTGTAGTCCTCGTCCAGGTAGATCACACGGTAGTCGGCCTTGATGGGCCATACGAAGCGCATGCCCCAAAGGGCGTTGCTTGGATCGTCCCGCACGAAACCCCTGGGCTCGTAGCGCTTCTTTTCACCGTCGAAGCCGCCTTCTCGGAACGTGAATATTGTCGCGATCGTTCCGTCATCGTTCAGGGCGTAACTCTCCACGGCGTTGTAAGCTTCGTTTTCAAGGAAGGTCGGAATGTGCGCAATCACGTACCAGTCGCCCATGAAGCGTTTGAGGTCGACGTATTCAACCGTGTCGAGCGGCGTCTGCCTGCCGGCACAGGCTCCAACAATCAGGCTCATCATCACGGCCAGCAGGGGAGTGGTTTTCCCACCGTTCACTGCAACTCGTAGCGCAAACTGCGCCCCTCTCCGTGTGAAGTCTCCAGCGCAATCCATTCCCGGCCATCTGCGTACCAGAGGTCGATCTCGATTTCACCTGCCAACAGGCGATAGCGCTCGGCGGCGATCCGATTGCCGCGAACTTCAATATCTTCGGAAACGGGTGCAGTCACCTCGACCTCCATAAGTTGGCCGGTTTGGCTGTTGAGCAGGCGAGATTGATTGAGAAACGCCGGGTCCCAGTAGGCGAAGGTCATGACGCAGTCCGGCAATTCGTGGCGATCGTTTCTGGTTTCCACCACGAACGTGTCGTCCACGAGCCGGCCCTTCACGGCGTAGATCTTGCCGTTCGCGTTGGTCGTCGACTCGATGCGTTTTAGGCAGGAGTCCTGCCACAGCTCGCGATTTTCGTGTTCGTACTCGTACAACGTCAGGAACAGAAGCTTGTATTCGAAATCGGCCACGCTACGCACCACTTGGGTGTCTCCTTCTGCGTCCACGTAAAAGCGATGGTTTCCGACTTCCTTGTCGTTGACGAGCACCCTGAAATTCCACTCACCGTCTGCACTGTCTGCGGCAGCCGGCTGGTTCGCCCATGGAGAAGCGATCCCCAGAACGAATGCCACGAACAGGGCGTGACCATGGCCGGAGCGCGGGCGTCCGGGAAAGAAAGCGTTGGTGCTTTCCACGTAGTCCCGGTATTCGGGGCGGCGGGACGCCATGTCT
>JBFHEJ010000159.1:0-5893 GCA_041584255.1 Lysobacterales bacterium | reverse complement strand
TCGGGTTTACGCTGAAGGGTGCCGGTGTCGTGGATATGTTTCCCCACACCGATCACGTGGAGTCCATTGCGCTATTTGAGCGGGAGGTCTAGCCACCATGTCCCTGGGGCCAGTCCTGATCGGCATCGAGGGTACTACGCTCTCTCCCCGGTCGCGCGACATGCTATGCCATCCGCTGGTCGGCGGGGTGGTCCTGTTCCAGCGTAATTTCGCCAACCGCGGGCAACTCTGCGTCCTGGTATCGGAGATTCGCGAATTGCGTGATCCCAGATTGCTTCTGGCGGTCGACCAGGAGGGCGGGCGGGTGCAACGCTTTGTCGAAGGCTTTACCCGTCTTCCCGCCCTCGGACGCATTGGTCAGGTATTCGCCAGCGACCCACAGGGCGCCATGGAGGTGGCTTACTGGCACGGGCAACTGATGGCCTGCGAAATGCTGGAGGTGGGTATCGACCTCAGTTTCGCGCCGGTTATCGACCTCGATCGGGGCAGCGACGTCATCGGTGATCGGGCGTTTTCCGCCGATCCTGAGGTGGTCATTGCACTTGGCCGGGCCTATCTCGAGGGCATGCACGCCGCCGGAATGAAAACCACCGGCAAACATTTTCCTGGCCATGGTTCGGTGCGGGCAGACTCGCATGTCTCAGACGTTTGTGACCAGCGTGAACTGGAAGACATCGAAGCCAGTGACCTGAAGCCGTTTGCCACTCTGGCCGAAAATCTCGACGCCATGATGATCGCTCACGTCGTCTATCCCGCCCTGGACGACCGTCCCGCCGGATATTCTCGCCCCTGGCTGATCGATCGGCTGAGGGGGCGCATTGGGTTCGAGGGGGTGATATTCTCGGACGACCTCGGCATGCACGCGGCCAGGGTCGAGGGCGACTTGCGCGAAAGAACGCTGGTGGCGCTCGCCGCGGGTTGTGACGCTGCCCTGGTGTGTCTGCCGAACGACGTCGACGCACTGTTAACAGCGTGGGCCGGTCGAACCGCGCCGGATGTGAGCGATGTCCTCAGCAGGTTGTATGGCTCCCCAGGTGCAGGACTGTCGGCCAAAGCGAGGGCAGCATGCCGGTCACGCCTGGAGCGGCTTTGCCGCTGAAGTAAAGTTGCACAGACACTAAAGGATAAATAATGAATCTGAGCGAACACTCGGACCCGAGGGAAATCCTGGCCCAATCATCGCTGATCGCTCCCAGCGACGAAGTGGATGCCGCCGTGGAGCGAATGGCGAAGGCGGTGAACGGGCACTACCGAGATGCGCCGATCATCATGGTGGTCGTGATGGTCGGCGGCATGTGGCCCGCGTCCCGGCTGCTTTCGTTGCTCGATATGCCGGTGCGTATCGATTTCATCCATGCCACACGCTACCAGGGCCAGACAGAGGGCGGACAGCTTGAATTCCGGGTTCCGACCCGACTCAACCTTCAAAACCAGCATGTACTCATTGTCGACGACATCTACGATGTCGGCCTAACCCTCGAGCTGATCGAACATTATTGCGAAACGCGCGGTGCGCAGTCCGTGGAGAGTGCAGTACTGGTGCAAAAATCGCATGAGCGGCCAACCACCAGTTCGAAGCCACGCTTCATCGGCATGAGCGTAGAGGACAAGTACGTGTTCGGTTGTGGTATGGACGCCTACGAACACTGGCGCCACCTCGACGAAATCCGGGCGCTCGAGGCGTGAGCGAGAAGACGCTGGCATTGATCGGCGGAACCGGGCTGAACCAGCTCGGCAACGTGATCGATGAGCTTGATTTTGGCACGCCGTTCGGCAAACCATCGGCGCCGCTCCGCCTGATTCGCGACGATGGCGTCAGGCTGCTGTTTCTTCCCCGCCACGGCAGCCCGCACCGGTTTCCGCCGCACGCGGTCAACTACCGCGCCAATCTTTGGGCAATTCGCGAAGCGGGCACCGATCATGTTTTGGCCATCTCCGCCGTGGGTGGAATCGCCGATCACTGCGGGCCCGGCAGCCTGCACGCCCTCGATCAGGTCGTCGACTACACCTGGGGCCGCGCGCATTCGTTCAGCTACAGCGAGGAAGACGAGCTTCAGCACGTGGATTTCACCCACCCCTATGAAGGCGTGCTCAGAAACACGCTGCTCGAGGCCGCAGCAATGGCGGGCGTGGTGATTCATGACGGTGGCTGCGTGGGAGTATTCCAGGGGCCGCGACTGGAAAGCGCCGCCGAAATCGAACGCGCCCGGCGTGACGGCTGTACCGTCGCGGGCATGACTTCCATGCCGGAAACCGGCCTCGCCCGCGAATTGGGCCTCGATTTCGCGGGCCTCGCCGTGGTGTCCAACTGGGGCGCAGGCAGGACCGAAGGCACGATTTCCGAGGACGACATCGCCGAAACCCTGAAAGAGCCCATGTCGCGAGTGCGAACAATCATCGAAAGTTTGTGCGACCTGCTTACTCAGCGCAGGTGACTTAAGGGCCTCTCGCAATCAGTAAATTTTTCGATAGGTCCCGCTGTTCGCGGCCACGATCGCAGCCAGCAATACGGCCACGACAATCCCGACAACGGAGGCAGTAGTGAACCATGTGGGATGAGGCGTGGTCATGACGCTGGAAATCGCCCCAACCATCACGGCGGCGCCAACCATGGCCGCATACAACAGCGGCTTGTCCTTGGTGATCATTGCGGCCACCCAGCCGCCAATCAGCGTCGCGAAAGTATACGAGGCCGCCACGAAAGCCAGCGGCCCCCAAGGCAGATTAGCCATGTAATTCCGCATGAACTCCTTATCCGCCGGGTCCAGGTCCTCGGGTGGCGGATAGAGATTGTGGCCAAGTTTCTGAATCAGCATGACCACGATCACGGCAACCGCTAGACCGGCAACCACTGCAAAGATCCTTCTCAGCATTTGATCTCACCTGGCAGCTTGTACCCTTAGGATACTACTCCTGATGAATTTTCTCAGGAAAAAATTCCGTGTACGAACCATCCCCGTCGCGGTTTGTATTCGTGAAAGGCCCATAAACGGCAACCGTTGCGATCACGCACGACGAAATAGTCCCGACGGCAGTCCCGTCCGTCCCACCAGCCTGATTCGATTCGTTCTGGTCCACTGACAATCTCGTAACTGCTGATGTCACAGCGCCGCGGGCGCGGCAGCAGCCAGGACGGCCGGTGCGGCAGGGACGTATACTGCCCGGGCTCACCGGGAGCACGCAGCCGCCAGCTGTACTCGGGCCGGTGATCCTCAACACCGCCAATTCCGCTTACTGCCCCGCGACCCAGCCTCGCCTGCAACCGCTCGGCCAGTTGCGCAAGGCTTTCCTGCCGTTCTTCCGCGGCGTCGTGAAACAGCCGGCTCTGTCCCGGCGCGAACCTGAACAGGCTTTCCGCCTCGATACGAATTTCACGTACATTCTCGGGCAGGCGCAGGCGTTCCAGGCGCTCACGGAGTACGCTCATCAAGCGGGTGGGGTCCTGGCTGGGTGACTGCAGCCCAAGCCTGATGAGGCTGTCGTTACCACGTTCATGGCCCAGCGTGACATGGATTTCCTGTACCGCATTGTCACCACCGCGCAATACACCACAAAGCTCTTCCACCATTCGCCGCAAAGGGAACAGCAGAGCTTGTGCCTGGCTGATTTCCGCAGGCAGCTCCAGGCGAGCGGCATAGGACTCGGCCGGTTGGTACAGGCGACGCGGGTCGGGCTGAATGCCCAGCAGGCGATCGAGGTACACGGTCAGGGCAGGGCCAAAACGCCTGCCCAGCGATTTGTGCGGCAGGCGCAGCAGATCGCGTAATTGTCTCAGGCCCATGGCCGCCATGGATCGAAGGGTTTCCGCTTCGAGATGGAGGCGATCGATGGGCAGGGGGCCGAGCCGGCGGCGGATATCGCCGCGGCAATCGACATGCTGCCCGTCGTGGGCTGCAAGCCACGCCGCCTCCGGCGTCGGGGCAGAACCGCCGGCGGCATGATAGCCGATGCGGCCCAGTTCGAGTTCGAGCCGGCTTGCCAGTTCTGCGGGCTTTCCGAAGAGCCGCTCGCTGGCTCCTGCCTCGAGCACCAGCCCCGGGCGGCCCCCTGAATGATCCCCTGAAGCACTATGAAGCAGGCAGACCTGGTCACTGTACTGGTAACACCAGGCTGCGATACGTTCGCGCGCCTCCGTCTCTGCCTGGGGATCGCGTGCCAGGCAATGCAAGCCCGGGGCGACCGCGCCGGCCGCCGGAGCCGCCATACCGGGTTGCACGCCAGCCGCCCGAGCAGCGGCGTTGCAGGCAATAACGGTTTCGCGCCCCTTGAGCGTGTCAGTGACGGCGATGAGGCCGGTCCTGTCGCTGTAGCCACGAATGTGACAGTCCAGCGCCAGTTGCGGCAGCCGTATCGCCAGCCATAGCGGTTCGTTCATTGCATTGCACCTGGCTGCAGCGCGGGTGGGGCAGCAGGATGGCTCGTGCCGGGCGGGGGCCGCGGCACTTGAGAATGTGAATCCGCAAGGCATCCGAGGTGCTGTCCAGTTTCAGCCGCAAGGCTGCCGGCGAAGCAGCCGTGGCTGACGATTCCGGGCGGAACAGGAACGCCGTGCCGCCCCGGTTCTCGGCGGCCAGTTGCAAACGCCGCAGGGCAACGAACCGGATATTTTCGGGCCAGGACAGGACGATACCCCGTGGCATGCCCCGCAAGGCCTGCTCACAGGCCCACAGGGACTCATCGCCACCGGAAGTGCGAATCAGCAGCAGGCGCTCGAGGCACAACCCATGGCCGTAAAGGGCCGCAGGATAGGGAATCCAGGGCGGATCGACCAACAGCAGCCAGCAGCCCTTTGCGCCGGCTTCGGCCAGACCCGGAAACAGCAGACTGAACTCACCCAGCCCCGGGCGTTGCGTCACCAGCTCGGTCACCGCGCCCCGCGGCCAGCCACCGCCTGGAAGATGGCGGTCCAGGGAAGCATGCCCTGTGGGCCACGTCGGTTGGGCGGCGGCGCTCCGGCGGCCTTTCCACAGACGGGGGATGCTCGCCAGGATGTCGTCGATGCCCGTTCTGGCCGCGCTGACAGCCTCAATTTTCACAACCCGGCCTTCACTGCCCGTTCTTCACAGCTTGGGGCGGACCACACCTACACCCAGCCCCTCGATGACCAGCGACTCATGTCGCAGATCCACCTCGATGGGCTCGAAATCGACATTTTCCGGGATCAACTGGACGCGGTGACCACGCTTCCGAAAACGTTTGACCGTGACCTCATCGTCCAGCCGCGCCACCACGATCTGCCCATTACGTGCCTCCGGGGTGCGGTGCACGGCCAGCAGGTCGCCGTCAAGAATGCCTGCGTCCTGCATGCTGGTACCTGTCACCCGCAAAAGATAATCGGGCTTGTGTGCGAACAGGGAAGGATCGACACGGTACTCGTCCTCGATGTTCTCCTGGGCCAGTACCGGGCTTCCCGCGGCAACCCTGCCGACCAGTGGAATGGGGCGGTGCGGAGAGGAGGGCAGCGCCTCCGAGGACAAGGGCAGCAGGGTGATGCCGCGGGAAATACCGGGCTCGATGGTAATAAAGGCCTTCTTCTCCAGCGCCCTCAGATGCGCTTCGGCGGCATTGGGCGAACGGAAGCCGAAATGCCGGGCCAGCTCAGAACGTGTAGGAGGAAATTTATTTTTTTCAATAAATTCCGATATAAACTTGAGAATCTGCTTTTGACGCGAAGTCAGTTCTTTGGGAGCCATCAGCTCGTCCTCCATTAATAACTGTAAATATATACAGTACTGTATGAAAAATCAAGCTAACGGAAAATCTCTCTGGCTTGCTATGCAAGCCAACCGAGATTTTCCGTTGGCTTGATTCTTCATACAGTACTGTATATATTTACAGTTATTGATGGAGGACGAGCTGATGGCTCCCAAAGAACTGACTTCGCGTCAAAAGC
>JBFHEJ010000158.1:0-5924 GCA_041584255.1 Lysobacterales bacterium | reverse complement strand
GGTTCGACACGATCCGGCCCAAGTGCGGTAACCGCTTCGCCGTTGGTGCCCAGGGAAACGAATGAGCCGAAACTGCCATCAAGAGAAATGATCTCGTCGTCTGCGTGCGCCATACAGAACTGGAGCGTGGCAAGCAGGAAAGCAACTGTGATTGTTCTAATCACCATTGGTTTGCTCTCCTGGCTTGTACATGAATGTAATCTTGGTGGGCTCACTGACCGGCTCATCCCCCGCCACCGCGGAAAGCAAACCACCGGAATAGTTGAAGATCCGCTGCACGGCCACCGAACCGATAATGCCGTCGGAACTCGCGCGGCTGACCAGCGCCACACCCTGCCCGACATCCATGATCAGCTTGCCGTCGCCCCGGTTGGTGATCTGCAAGCGGTTGTATTTGCTATGGCGGAAACCGACGAAGTAAACACCGCGTGGATAGCTGACGTCGGCCGGCGCGATGTCCTCGATAGTCGGAGTGACGTTTAACTGTAGGTTGATAGTGGCCGGAAAACTGCCGGATGACGTCGAAGCTGTGCCATCCGCCGTGATGTTGGCGATCAGCAACTCCGCGTCAGCGCCATCGCCGCGTCCGACGCCTGCCCGCGGGTTTCCACTGTACGAGCGGTTCAGGCTGCCGTCGACGTAAGAGTAGAACCCGGGGCCGGGCGCCTCGATCTCCAGGCTCCCGACGCAACCCTGGTAGTGCGAGTCGTCGATAAACCCAAGCGAGCGCACAAAATTCAGCTTCGTGAAGATGGCCGCGTCGTCACTGCTGATCGATGACCCAGCGCGCCGGTTCATGATTCGGCAGGCGGCGTCTTCCGGATCTTCTGCGGCCCCGCGCACGATCGCCCAGCTGGTCAATTCCGCGATGTCCTCCATGGCATTATCCCCGCCGTAAGCCGAAGTGAAGCCAGCGGCGACGATGTGGTCCGCGGTCATGTTGTTATTCATCGTGGGCCAGTCACCACCCCAGTAGGGGGTTGCCATGCTGGCTGACGCAAACGCATCGTGCATTCGCTGCCACTCCCGGAGCACACCCACGTTGAGCCGATTCGTTCGGATGGCTTCCTTGGCAAGGTTCCGCGCGCTGGCGGGCCACAGTGACTCATCGGGACGCTCCTGCAACAGGCCGACCGGGCTGGCCATCTGCTGGGATTGGATCATGCGGATGGCGCAGTGTGTGGATTCGTGAATCATCCGCTGTTTCGCGGCTGCCTTGACCGATTCGTCGCCACTGATGTTGTTCTGATTCCAGGGCAATTCGTCCCATGTGTTCAGGTAAACTAGATTTTGCCGATCATTGGACTTGGTCCAGGCATCCACTACGGTCGTCCTGCCCTCCTCGGGCGGGCGATAAATAAACGCGACTTTTTGCACCGCGTTGCAGAGTATTTCCGGCATCATGTCCAGCGCTTCTCCGAGCGCCTCGAGTTGATTGGGGCGTGGATCCATCAGGCGTGAATTGTCGGAAAGCAGCCCGCCATCGTGCTCCCAGTGAATCTGGTCGGTTTCGTGAGATTCGAGAACCTGTACGTGCGGACAGTTGCTCGATGGCGCAGAGACGGCCGCTGTTCCTGGCGCAGGACATGCCAGCAGGAACGTCAGTAGAAACCAGGGATTGGCGCGCTGCATCATGGCTGCGGTAGGTACTGAATCGTACCGCCCACCCGGTCGGGGCCATACATATCCTCGCGCGCTTCAACCATCCGCACTTTGAAGGTGCAACTCGAAAGGTCTCCCGCGGCTGCGGCTGCCGGGTCGTTGCACACAGCGCCGTCGACTTCGTCCGCCACCTCCTCGCCGCAGGTTTCCTGGCCGCGCAGGTGGGCGACGATCATCTGGCCTTCGCGCAGTTTCTGCACTTCACCGCCATCGCCGACAATTTCGAACACGGCCTGGCCGTCGCAGCCCAGGTTGAAGTAGTTGGCGCAGGCATCCTCGACGGCGCCGCTGCCGTCGGGCGGCGTGCCGCGCCCGGCCGCCACTTCAAACCCGGGCTGGTCCCAAAGGAGTCGCCCGTAGCCCGACACGCTGCCGTCATTGCCCACCACGTGAACCGAAGCGATCGACGCGCCGGGCAGTGGGTCGGCGGGGTTGGGCGAGAGGCAGCCGCCGCCCAGCGTGGCGTCCTTGATCAGCACGACGGCTTCGACGGATTCCGGCCCGCAGGCCTGCGAGCCGTCGCGCCAGGACACGCACTCCAGTCCCGCCGGGCATTCGGTGCCGCCTTTGCCACATTCACCTGAGACGGCGCCAATCACGGCCGGTTGTTCGGCGGCCTGTCCGGCCGGGCGCTGCGGAGCGGCCGCCGCTCTGTCCTCGCCCTCGGCGGATTGTTCAGAGTCTTTGCCGCAGGCGGTGAGGAGGAGTGCTGCAATGAGCAGGTGTAATGAGACGACGACTAAACGATTCATTGCGTTTCCTCAAGCAGGTCGCGGCTAAAGCCGCTCCTAAAGTAGGGCTAATTGCTAATCCAGGTTCAGCACGATCTCGTCCTCGCCCTGGATCTCGACGTCTTCAAAAACCATCTGGGGCGATATCTTGACCACGACACGGTATACGCCCCGCTCGACTTCGATGGGCTCGCCACCGACCAGTCCCTCGGCGACCCGTTCGCCGCTGAAATCAAGCACAGAGAATGGCACCTGCAGGGCTTCATCGATCGCTTCTGTGAGGCCCGACTCGTCCTGGGCCGAGAAATAGCGTCCGCCCCCAAGGTCAGCCCATTCCGCGAACTGCCCTTCCAGCGCCGCATCGTCGATGGCGAACCCAACAATGTTGACGGCGACGTCGATACCCCGATCCTGCAGCGACTGGATCACGGCAGCGGGATCGCCATCGCAGGTTTCCTCGCCGTCGGTCACGAGGATCACTGCGGCCGTCTTCGTGCAACCGAGGTCGGAGGGCACGGCGGCCAGTGAGTCGGCGATGGGGGTCTTGGCCAGGTTTTTGGCCTGCACATCGGCAATCGCGCTGGCCGCGGCTTCAGGATCCAGCGGTCCTAGCGGCACCAAAAGCTCCGTGTCGCATGTGCCGGGCTTGGTGTGGCCGAAGACCCGCAAGGCCACCGGCGTTCCGGCAGGAATTCGTTCGCGCACGGCCTGGGTCAGCACCTCCTTGGCCACGACAATGCGGCGTTTTCCTTCCATGCGTTGCAGCATGGAGCCGGAAGCATCGAGGATCAGTTCGACGGCGCCACCGGAGGGCTCGGAGGCTTCGCCGGCCACGACCTGCAGCAAGCCTGGCCCCGGTGCCTCGCGGAATTCAGCTTGAACTTGCAGGCTGTAGTCCGCCGGTCGGCGCATCAGAGTCGACGCCCGGTCGAAGGCGACTTCCATCTCGCCGTCGTAGCGCAGGTGGGTAAAATGGCCGCCGTTGACCATCGCCCAGTCCTGCATGACGTTGATGTTGAATTCCTGCTCACCGGCGACCCCTACGCTGAAAATCCTCGGCTGCACCTCGCGCATTTCTTTCCACATGGCGCCATGGTGCACCACCGCACCGTCGGTAATCGTCATGATCGATTTGGTGCCGGCCACCGGCGCCAGGGTCTGCGCGGAGACCTGGAGGGCATGTTCGCCGGAACTTGAACTTCGCTTGCGCGGATAGTCATTGAGGATGGTCTGCAGCATGTAGGGTTCGCCCAACCAGGTGTCGAGCAGCGGCTGTTCACTGAACGGCACGAAGTTGGCGGATTCCTGGCCAGGTGTGACCTGTCCGACGAAGGCCGTCAGCGAGTTGTAGATCAGCGGCAGGTAGGCGTTGACGCTGGCGCTGGTGTCCCAGGTGAAGACCACGTTGCGCGGCGGCTCGAAGACATGAAAATAAAGCTCGGAACCGGGCTCCGAGTATGCCTCGAAAGCATGGGTATACGGTGTGCTCTGAAGCGGCAGTTTCTTCAGGGGTATGGCGGTGCCGGAGGCGTCCTGCAATTCAAGCACCGTGCGCACGGTGGGTTGACCCGACATGCTGATCGTGAGGGTGTTGGCATCGGCGGGCATGGTGAGCCGGTACCAGTGGTCCAGCTTGGCCAACTGGACTTGCCCGCTGACCCGCTCGTCGGGGGCGAGTGGCGCCGCGGATTGTCGCGAAGTATTGTCCGATTCCCGCAATGCCGGCTCAGGTGGTATACCCATTTGTTCTTCATAGAACGAACGGTGGCTCAGCATGCCCCACTCCGCCAGGATCGACCGGTAGTCCGGCCCTGAGGGCCGTTCCCAGATCTCGATCAGGCTGGGCGCCGCGACGATGTTGGAGTCGCCCTGCCGGATGCCGGTGAACTTGACGAACCGGGCCCATTCCGGGGGATCGACCTGGAGCGTTGCTGTTTCCCCAGGCCCATCCGGACCGAATTCACCGACCGTCCGCCAGGGACCGATCGGTGATTCGGTGCTCACCGATACCACGACTTTCTCGAGGGCATATTCGGGGCGCAAGTCCTCGCGGGTGGACCATGCGACACCTTGAATCTGGGCTACGCGGTTGTCATGGAAGCCGATGACGTACTCGAGTTCGGTATCGGACGGTACGCGGGGATTGTGCGGGCCTTTCTCCGGGTCGAGGACATAGGTCGGGCTGTACGGCTGCGGCGGCCAGTCCCAAACGAGGTGCCCGCCGAGGTCGAGGCTGGCAATGTTGAAACCCTCGCCCCCCGACAGGTCGTATCCGGGATCCAGGATGACTTTCCACTCGCCAAAGGTGACACCCCCGGCGCCTGAGTCCTGCTTGAAGGTCTCCTCCAGGCGCATGCGCACCTTGCGCGCCATGACCGGGGAACCAAATGCAAAGTATTGCTCTGTCTTGACCGGAAGCGTCTCGAAACTCAGCACCTCGTCGAAATTCTGACCATCCAGGGAGACCAGAACCGTGGCTTTTCGCAGATTCTCATACGGCCAGGGAACACCGAAGTGGTGGATCGCCACGCCCGCCACGGGCAGGGGATCGTCACCCGGCAGGTCGAGTTCGATTTCCGGGCGCGTGTCCTTCCAGCCGTAGGTCTCGTGGCAGCACGCGATGCGAACACCATCCATGACATAGCCGTCGCGCAGCTGGGGCCCGTCCGGTTTGTTGGGATCTTCACCCAGTATCTCTGAACCAAAAGGCAGCCAGGCCGCGTTGAAGCCGCCGCGCAGTGAATCGGGGATCGGCCAATTCCATGCGGGATTGATCGGAGGGAGGTCCCGGTCGACCTCGATCTCGGTCCAGGTCTCTACCTGCCGGCCGTTGCCGTCATGCGCGCGGGCGCTGATGCGCACCGGCCAGTCGGCCCACGCGTCTGCGGGGGCACGAACCGTCACGGGCACAGACTCCGATCCACCTGCCGGAATTTCGACCGAGTCCTCCCCCAGGCCGACAGTCCACCGGTAATCGCTGGTGACCGCTTCGAGAATTGCGGACAGGGGTGAGCTTCCGGGGTTTTCGATTTCGAGCGTACCAGTGACGACCTGCCCGTAGGTGCGAAAAGCGGAGACGGCATTGTGATCCAGCGTGAGCGTGAGTTCTGCGGTGAGGGCCGTGCCTGCCACCGGCTGCGGGCCATTTTCGAAGTCCAGCTCCAACCTGTATGGCTGGCTTTGCGATTCAATCTGCAACAGGTTACCCTCACCCGCACCCACCGAGGCCTGATAGCTCCGGGTCTCGCTGTCGAAAGTGAGCCGTTCAAGCGCTCCAAAGTCGGGTCCGACGAACACGTTGCGGGGCTGCAACGGGGCGCGAATGGTGAGTGCACTGTCCTGCCCGAGCGCTGGCAGGCGGTAGACGTCCTTATCCCGCCAGTCATCGGCCACGCCTTCAATGACGTGGTCGGGCGGTAACGGCGCAGCAAGATAGTCTGGTCCACGCCCGGTCGGTTCGCAGTCCGCGGGGCAGGACCAGCGCGGCAGGCGCTCGAGACTGAGCCGGTATTCCGCATCGCTCGGCTGACG
>JBFHEJ010000157.1:0-5938 GCA_041584255.1 Lysobacterales bacterium | reverse complement strand
TCCAGCAGCATCAGGCTCTTGAGATATCGAACGACTGCGTTCACCTTCAGACCCCCCGTTCCACGATGCCGAGCACAGAGATCACCGCCGCCACCAGCACCCAGGCAATGGTAATCGGCACGAAGACCTTCCAGCCCAGGCGCATGATCTGGTCGTAGCGATAACGCGGAAACGTCGCGCGCAGCCACAGGAACAGGAACATGAAAAACACCAGCTTGGCAAGGAACCAGTGAACCCCGCCTTCGGCGAGAATGGTGTCACCGACCAGCGGCCAGTTTTGGAACGGTGACAGCCAGCCGCCGAAAAAGAATATGGTCGTCAGGGCCGAAATCAGAATCATGTTGGCGTATTCGGCCAGGAAGAAAACAGCGAAGCTGGCGCCGGCATATTCGACGTGAAAACCGGCGACAATTTCTGACTCGCCTTCCGCAACGTCGAAGGGTGCCCGGTTGGTTTCGGCCACGCCTGAAATCACGTAGATCACGAACAGCGGCAGCAGCGGCAACCAGAACCAGTCAAACATGCCGCCCTGCTGCGCCAGCACGATTTCCGTGAGATTGAGTGACCCGGCCAGGATCAACACGCCGACCAGCGCGAAGCCCATGGCAATTTCATAGGACACCATTTGCGCTGTGGAGCGCAGCGCACCGAGAAAAGCGTACTTGGAATTGGACGCCCAGCCCGCGACGATCAGGCCATATACCCCGAGTGAGGTCATCGCCAGGACATACAGCAGGCCAGCGTTGATGTCCGCCAGGACCAGCCAATCGTCGGCCGGTATTACGGCCCAGGCCGCGAAAGCGGGCGCCAGGGAAAGAATCGGAGCCAGTAGAAAAAGAAACCGATTCGAGTTCTCGGGAATGATGATTTCCTTGAACAGCAGCTTGACCACGTCCGCAATGGGCTGGCCCAGCCCCCACATCTTGAAGCCGAAAAAGCCAACGCGGTTCGGCCCCCGGCGTACCTGCATGAAGCCGATCACCTTGCGTTCGGCATAGGTGTAATAGGCCACCCCGAGAATCAACACCACCAGGATGCCAGCAACCTTGAGCAGCACGAACAGCAGGTAGAGGAGCTGGTCGGTGAATTCGGGGCTCATTCGGCCATCTCCACCTCGACAATCCCCATCGAGTCCCCAAGTTCACGCGTGCCGCAGGTACTGCTTCTGAGCCAGACCGCTCCGCTGGGCACCATTTCGTTCACACGAACCGGCAATTTGGTTGCTGCACCCTCGGCGGACGGCTGGCGAACCACGGCTTGGTCACCCTCTTCGAGCTTGAGTTTGGCGGCGTCCGCGGAATTGAGCGCCACGAAGAAGCTGTCGGCATGCACCGACTGTTGCAACGGCGTGGAGCGCCGACACAGGGCGTCAGTGGAAAACAGCGGGACTTCGCCGACCCGATAAAGGCCCTTGCTCCTTTTCTGCGCTTTGAATGACACCGGCTCAGGCTCACTGGCGCTCTTGCCGATGGCGGCATCCATCTCGGTCCTGAGCTCATCCAGGCTGACCTGGCCGAAGCCGTCGAGCCCGAGTTCCGTACCCAGGCGACGCAAGATCTTCCAGCCTGGACGCACCTCGCCCTGCGGTTTGCCGGCCGGGGTGAACTCAAAGATGTCGCCGTCAAGGTTGCACACGCTGCCCTCAGACTCGGCCGGCGGGGCCAGGGGCAGGATAACGTCGGCCACCTCGAGCAATTCGCCTGAAGCAAAAGAGGAGACCGCCACGACGTGCTGAGCCGCCCTCAGTGCGGCCATGGCGCGCGCGGGATTCTCGATGTCGTACTCCGGCTCCAGGCCCCAGACCAGATACGCCTCGAGCGGCTCCGACAGCATCGCCGCCGCATTCCGTCCCTCATCCCCGGCCAGACCGACGCCCGCAGCGCGGTGCGGCACAGCGCCGGCACGCCAGGCACCAACGGCATTGGCGCCGTGTGGCAGTACGTTTAAGGCGCTGCCGGTGGCTTTCGCGATGTAAGCCGCGAGGCGCCGCAGGGATGCCGCATCCCCATGGCTCATCGCGGCCTGGCCGAGCAGCACGAGCGTACGCTCGCCGCCGGTCATCGATTTGGCGATAAGGCGGTGACTTTCATATGGGGAAGCCGATGAGCGCAGCGCCTGGAGTTGCTTGTCCGGTTTTTGTTTGCTGGCATCGCTGGCTGCGGCGGCGATGGCGGCAAGTTCGTCCACCATGTCCTGCGGCGCGGCGATACGTTTTTCCAGGGTATCGAACACGAAGCTCCAGTCTAGGGGATTGAGCACCGAAATCGCTGCGCCGCCCCGCCAGGCCTTGCGCAGACGATGCCCGAGTATGGGCGCTTCGTGACGGATGTTGCTGCCGACCAGCAGCACCGCATCGGCGTGTTCCAGGTCGGCGATCTTCATCTCAAAGGCCGGGTCGGCCGGCCGCCCGGCGTCGTCGCGAAAGTCGGCTTCGCGCATACGATGGTCGATGTTGTCGCATCCCAGCCCGCGGGCCAGCTTCTGGGCCAGGAAGTACTCCTCGGTGGCGGCGCTGGAAGACATCAGCACACCGAGACTGTGGGCTTGCAATTTCAGCGCACTTACCGCAGCGGCCATGGCTTCGTCCCAGGTGGCGTCACGCCACTCGCCGTTGTCCTTCAGGCGCGGACCGGTTACGCGGTCTTCGGCGTAAAGGCCGTGAATGCTGTAGCGGTCACGATCGGCCAGCCAGGTTTCATTGGTCGCTTCGTTTTCACGCGGAACGCTGCGCAGAATCTTTCCATTCCTGGCGTGGTAGTAAAGCAACGAACCCACACCATCGTGGCAAGCCACGGACGGAGAAGCGTTCAGCTCCCAGGCGCGTGCACGGTAGCGATAGGGCTTGTTGGTGAGCGCACCCACGGGGCACAGATCGATGATGTTGCCGCTGAGTTCCGAGTCGATACTGCGCTGAACCACGGTCCCGATTTCCATGCGGTCGCCGCGTCCGGAACCGCCCAACTCGCAGGTACCGGCGATTTCCTCGAGGAATCGCACGCAGCGTGTGCAGTGGATGCAGCGCGTCATGTCGGAGTGGACCAGCGGTCCCAGGTCCTTGTCCTTGACCACCCGCTTGCGCTCGGTGAAGCGCGATACCGAGCGGCCATAGCCCATCGCCAGGTCCTGCAATTCGCATTCACCGCCCTGGTCGCAGATTGGGCAATCGAGCGGGTGGTTGATCAACAGGAACTCCATGACGCCATGCTGCGCATCGACGGCGCGGCGCGACTCGGTGTACACCTTCATGCCGTCCATGACGGGTGTGGCGCATGCCGGCATCGGCTTCGGTGCCTTTTCCACGTCGACGAGGCACATGCGGCAATTGGCGGCGATGGTGAGCTTCTTGTGATAGCAAAAACGGGGAATATCGATGCCAGCCTTATCGGTGGCCTCGATGATCATCGAGCCCTTCGGCGCCTGCATCTTGACGCCGTCGACTTCGATCTCGACCATGTCAGTTTCGGCCTTGTTTTTCAACTCGGCGCTCATGCTGCCCGTTCCCCACGATTGTTGGCGGCGCCGTCGATCATCGAATGCCCGTTTGCGATGTAGTACTCGAATTCGTCCCAGTAGTGGCGCAGGAAGCCCTGCACCGGCCAGGCGGCCGCTTCACCAAAGGCGCAAATGGTGTGACCCTCGATCTGACCCGCAGCCGAACGCAGCAATTCGAGGTCACCGTCCCGGCCCTGGCCGGCCACGATGCGTTTCAGGGTTCGGTGCATCCAGCCGGTGCCCTCACGACAAGGCGTGCACTGGCCGCAGGACTCCATATGGTAGAACTGGGCGATCCGCGTGCAGGCCTTGACCATGCAGGTGGAATCGTCCATCACGATCACTGCACCCGAGCCCAGGCCGCTCCCGGCCTTGGCCAGGCAGTCGTAATCCATGGTGCATTCCATCATGACGTCGGCCGGCAGTACCGGCATAGAAGAGCCGCCCGGAATCACACCCTTGAGCTTGTGTCCATCGCGCACCCCGCCGGCCATCTCGAGCAGGTCGCTGAATGGCGTTCCCAGCGGCACCTCGTGATTGCCGGGCTTGTTGACATGGCCCGAAACCGAAAAGACCTTTGGCCCGCCGTTGTTAGGCTTGCCGATGTCGAGGAACCACTGCGGTCCGTGACGCATGATATGCGGCACCGATGCCAGGGTTTCGGTGTTGTTGATGGTGCTGGGTTTGCCGTAAAGGCCAAAATTGGCCGGAAAGGGCGGCTTGTAGCGCGGCAGGCCCTTCTTGCCTTCGAGCGACTCCATCAGGGCGGTTTCCTCGCCGCAAATGTAGGCGCCGGCGCCGAGGACACCGTAGATGTCCATGTCGATGCCCGACCCCTGGATGTCCTTGCCGAGCAAGCCGGCTTCGTAAGCCTGGGCCAGGGCTGCCTCGAAGCGCTCCCAGGGTTCGTGGTGGAACTCGCCGCGCAGGTAGTTGTAGCCCACCGTCGCGCCCATGGCATAGCCGGCGATCGCCATACCCTCGATCACCGCGTGCGGGTTGTAGCGCAGGATGTCGCGGTCATGGCAGGTGCCCGGTTCGGACTCGTCGGAATTACACAGGATGTATTTCTGCCCCGGCGCCGTCCGCGGCATGAAGCTCCACTTCAGCCCGGTGGGGAAGCCCGCTCCGCCTCGCCCCCGCAGGGCGGATTCCTTGACGATGTCGATAATCCGGTCACCGGGCGTTTTGTCCTTGAGAATCTTGCGCCAGGCCTTGTAACCGTCGATGCCCTCGTAGCTCTTCATCGACCATGGCTGATCGAAGTCCAAAGTGGTAAAGACGACGTTGTGGTCAGCCATGGTCACCTACTCCAGCCCGTCGAGGATCTCGTCCACCTTGCCGGTGTCGAGATGTTCGTGGTAGTGACCGTCGACCACCATCATGGGCGCACCACAACAGGCGGCGAGGCATTCCTCCTCGCGAACCAGTGTGATACGGCCGTCTCCTGTGGTCTCACCGAGCTTGACACCGAGCTTGTGCTCGACATGGGCGACCAGGTCGTCGGCGCCATTGAGCCAGCACGAAATGTTGGTGCAGATGTTGACCTTGTGCCGGCCGACGGGCTGCAGGTGAAACATCGAATAGAAGGTCGCCACCTCGTGCGCCCAGACCGGCGGCAGTTCGAGGTATTCGGCCACGGCCTCGATGTGCTCCCGGTCCAGCCAGCCTTCGTTTTGATCCTGGGCGGCCATCAGCGCCTGGATCACCGCCGAGCGTTTCTGCTCGGGTGGAAATTTCGCCACCCAGTGGTCAATTTTCTTGCGGGTGTCCTTGCTCAGCAGTTCCGTCCCGCGCGTGGCTACTGTCTCAGCCATCAGCGGTCCACCTCGCCGAACACCAGGTCCATGGTTCCAATCATGGCCGGCACATCAGCCAGCATGTGGCCACGCGTAATCTCATCCATTGCCGCGAGGTGTGCAAATCCCGGCGCGCGCAGATGCACGCGAAACGGCTTGTTGGCGCCGTCAGATATGAGGTAACAACCGAATTCGCCCTTCGGCGCTTCAACGGCCGCGTACGTCTCCCCCTCGGGCACGCAGTATCCTTCCGTGAACAGCTTGAAGTGATGGATGAGGGCTTCCATGTCGTCCTTCATTTCTTCGCGCGTCGGCGGGATAACCTTGAAATTTCGCAGCATGACGTGCCCGGGGTTTTCCCTCAGCCAGTCGACGCACTGCAGGATGATCCGGGCCGATTGCCGCATCTCTTCGATGCGCACCAGGTAGCGGTCGTAACAGTCACCTGCGACACCCACAGGGATGTCGAAGTCCATCTTGTCGTACATGGCGTATGGCTGTTTCTTGCGCAAATCCCATTCGACCCCTGAAGCCCTCAGCATCGGACCCGAGAAGCCATACTGCAGCGCCCGCTCCGGAGACACCACACCGATACCCACCGTGCGCTGTTTCCAGATGCGGTTGTCGGTCAGCAGCGTTTCATATTC
>JBFHEJ010000156.1:0-5993 GCA_041584255.1 Lysobacterales bacterium | reverse complement strand
CGCCCAGGCGCTGGGCGAGGAACGCCTGGCGGAAGCCGATGCGCTGGCGGCAACCCTCGGATTCGATTCAGGCGTCTCCCCGGCGGATGTCGAATCAAGGCTGCGGGCTGCCCACCGACTGGCCGATCATCTGACCACAGCCTCCAATAAGGCGCGTAAACCGGGTGGCATCAGCAAGCGAATATTTCCGGACATGACCGACGATCAGCTGCCGGCACTGGCCCGACTGAAAGATATCTACGCGCAGTGGCATGAAGAGGATGCTGCACGGGTCCAATTGGAACGCATGGCGGCCTGGCCGCCGTTGGACACGACCGCTGAGCAGGGCGCCGAGCGCCGCCAGCTGCTGGACGATGCTCGCACCGTGCTGTCCCTTGCCCGCACCGAGCTCCAGTCGCTGATGGACGAACGCGGTGTGGCTGACTTCACCGCAGTCTCCGAAGCCGCCCTGGAGTCCCTCGGCAGCGACACCGAACCGGCCGATGTTCTGCTGGCCGAGGACGCGCGCATCGATCACATCCTGATGGATGAGTTTCAGGACACCAGCTACGCCCAGTACCAACTGGTCTATCGCCTCACCGCCGGCTGGCAGCCCGCCGATGGCCGTACCCTGTTCCTGGTCGGTGACCCGATGCAGTCGATCTACCGTTTTCGCGAAGCCAACGTCGGTTTCTTCAATGATGTCGTGCGGCGAGGACGCCTCGGGCATGTGCCACTGGAAGCGTTGAGGCTGGAGTCGAATTTCCGTTCCAACAGCGAATTGATCGCATGGTTCAACACCACTTTCCCTGGCGTGTTTCCGCGCCATGACGAATCGGACAGCGGGGCCGTCAGCTACACCGCGGTCAAAGCCGAAGTCGGTAGCGGCGGACGGGTGTGCCTGCATGCCCTGCACGCGGGCGCGCAGGAGCATGACCAGGGCGACGTGATCGCGCAGGCCATTGCGCAGGCGCGCCGGGAACACGAAGAGCCGAGCATCGCTATCCTGGTCCGTTCTCGCGAACAGGTGCCCGAAATCGCCGCGGGACTGAGGCGCCACGACATCACCTTTGAATGCGTCGACATTGGGCGACTTGCTGGCCGCGGCGTGGTGCAGGATCTTGTCGCCCTGACCCGGGCGCTGGTCCACCCGCTCGACCGGGTGGCATGGATCGGGCTGTTGCGCGCACCCTGGTGTGGTCTGCCCGTGGGAGAAATCCACCGACTTCTCGGTGACGACGCAGCGCGCCCGGTGATCGAGGCACTGATGGATTGTCCACCAACCGGCGCGTCGCTTCCGGACGAGTCAATGCAGCGTGTCCGCCGCCTGGCGCAGACGATGCGCCGGGCGCTGGATCACGCCGCCGCGGCGGATCTTGCCGAGCGTGTCGAAATGGCCTGGATCCAGCTTGGCGGGCCGCTGAGCTGCCGCGAGGGTTCCGACCTGGATAACGCTGACGCCTTCTTCGACGTGCTCCACGAGCTTGGTGCCGAAGGTGAGTTGGAGGTGGTCGAGCGCCTGGACGAGGCACTTCAGCATCGCTTTGCCGTCAGCCGCCCGGCTCCGGTTCAGGTCATGACCATCCACAAGGCCAAGGGTCTGGAGTTCGACGTGGTGATCGTGCCCGACCTGCAGCGCCGCTCCGGCCGCGGACGCCAGCCACTGATCCAGGTGCAGGAATTTGCCCAGGAGCCCGATGACGACGAGCCGGGCCGGGGCGTGCTGATGGCGCCACTGACGCCCCGGTCCGAGGCGGAGATCAGTGTTTACCGCTACCTCAACGGCGTGGACGCCGAGCGGGAGCAGTTCGAAAACCAGCGGGTGCTCTATGTAGCGTGCACGCGGGCGCGTCAGGCCTTGCACCTGGTGGCGACCCTTGGCCGAACTGCGGCCGGTGAGCCCGCCTTTCTCTCCAATACCTTCGTCAAGCTGCTCGAAGACGCCTTCCGGGCCCAAGCCAAACTGCCGGAGCAATTTGACACAAACCAGGAAATCGCCAGTGGGGAATCGGCCGACACGCCCTATGCCGAGTTTCCCTTGACGCGGCTCGCCGGGCTGCCGCTACTGCAATGGGGCGAAGAGCCGACTGACCGCGAAATCTGGGAAATGCCCGAATTGCCTGATCGGGAGGCCGTCGCCGTGGGCGTCGTGCTGCACCGCTGGTTGGAGCTGATGCACGATCATCCCGAACCGGCCTGGAATGCGGCGCGTATCGACCACAGCCAATCCTCGATCCGTGGCAGCCTGTTGCGTGCAGGTGCGCCGGACAAGGCGCTCAGTCGACTGGTGTCCAGGTGCGTTGACATCCTGAAGCGCCTGGCTGAGGAGGGGTGGCCGGCCAGGCTACCCGGGAGTAGCCCGGAGGAGGGCGAACAGATGGCCGAAAGCTGGTCTGAGCTGGTGATTTACAGCCGTGACGGCATGAGCCTTGGCCAGCATGCGATTGACCTGTTGATTCGCGACCGGCGGGGCCGTCTGCAGATCGTCGACTACAAGACGTCGGGGTTGTCAGAAGCCGCCGCTGATGCTGTGAAACGGCGCCAGGCTCAACTCGAGCGCTATCGCGCTCTGGTCGAAGCGCTGCAGTGCGGCCGGGTGAGCGATTCGCGCGTGGAAATTCTGGACCGGGAATCCGAGTCCGGCTAGTTGCGGCCGCGCACGCGCTCGGTGCCTTCCTGGCGCCACTTGACCATATCCAGCACCTCGTTGGGCGTTTTGCCGTCGAGGCGCTGATACAACAAGTCCTTGTCGCGACGTGCACCGAGGTCATAGACCAGCAGGTAATCGAGAGCGTTTTGCAGCGTCGTGAATTCGGCGTCGGTCACCTCGGACTGGATGGTTGACAGGCTCTCTTCAAACGCTTCGGTGCTGCTGCCGTCGAAAGGCAGGGACATGCCGGGTGAACGCTTCGGTGTTGGTGCCGTCTCGGCGCTGGGCTCTTCAGCAATTTCTGCGTTCTCCGCTTCGGCGGATTGAGCGTCCGCGGACACTTCGGCCTCCTGGGCCTCCTGCGCCGCCAGCGGTGCGGACAGGCTCAACAGGACTGCAAACAGCGCGCCCAGGAAAACGCACAACCTCCGGGCCGGGGCTGCGGCAGGACTGGAACCATCAGGGACTCTTTGGGACATCATCATTCTCTCGCTATTTTGTATTGCATTGAGGGGTCTGGGCGCGCGGCCAACCACACATTGTACCCACGGTCGGCAGCTAAGACTTGGACAGAGCGGAAGAGTTCCGACAGCCAGCGGCCGTATGGCAAATGCGCATTGGCGACCAGGCAAAGGCTTCCGCCTGGCGCGAGCAGCGCCGGGCAGTCCCGGATGAACTGCCGCGCAATGCCGAGTTCCTGCCTGACCCCCGCGTGAAACGGCGGATTGCTCACTATCCAGTCAAATGGCGCTTGTGCCCCCGGTTTCAAGGTCGACAATCCATCGGAAGCCACCACCCGGGCCTCGAGACCGTTGGCTGCCAGCGAGCGCTTCGTCGATTCGAGGGCAAGCAGGGCGTCGTCCAGCATGGTCAGTTCAATTCCAGGGCAGGCGATGGCCAGCCCACAGCCGATGACGCCGGCGCCGCAGGCAAAATCAAGAACGCGGCCCGTGACCATGTCGGGCGCTCCCGACAGAAGTGATTCCAGCAACAACCTCGAGCCCGGATCAAGCCTCCCTTGGGCAAATACGCCCGGCAGATCGCGCACTTCAACGCTGGCGCCACGGCATTCGAATGACCAGGATCCAAGGTATTTTTCAGCGGAAAAGCTGCCTTCAGCGACGGGGATGCGCGCGACGTACAGTGCGCAATGGCGCGCGCTGTCGAGTTTCCGGGTGTCATCGAAAAAGGAATCAAGCTGGGACGCCGCCGAACGAATCCCGGCCCGGTTCTCGCCGGCCAGCCACACCACGTCCTGGTTGCAGAGCCCGCAGGCCACGAAGTCAAGCAACAAGGTCAGCAGGGCTTTCTCGCGTGGCTGGAATACCGCTACCTGGAAAACACCATGGAGGGCGTCCGGATCGAGTGAGAAGGTACTGCTAAAGCCACTCTGCCTGTGCCACAGGTGCGCGGCGTGCGACAGGCTCAGCACGTCCGTGGGTACGCCGTGACGGATGAGCCTGGCCGCAAGGTCGTCGGCCGGGGGCGCCACCAGCAAGCATTGTTTTCCGGCTTCGAGCCGGTGACGGTTGCGCCAGATAATCTGGCTGACCGGGGTCACTACGGCGCCTGGTTCTCGTCTATCAGGCGGCCGAACAGGTCGTAATCATCCGACGCCTCGATGTGCACCTGGGCAAACTGGCCCGGTTTCAGGCCAGCGCCCCCTGTGACGTAGACCACGCCGTCGATTTCCGGTGAGTCGGCCATGGAGCGCGCCACCGCGCCGTCATCATTGATCTCGTCCACCAACACCTGCTGCACCGAACCGACCCGGGCCTGCATGCGCGCGTGGCTGATCTCCGCCTGCACCTGCATGAAACGGTCGTACCGTTCCTGCTTCACGGTTTCGGCAACGTGTCCGTCAAGCGCGTTGGCCCGCGCGCCATCGACATTCGAGTACTGGAAGCAGCCGACGCGGTCCAGCTGGGCTTCGGCCAGAAAACGCAGCAAGGATTCAAAGTCTTCCTCGGTCTCACCCGGAAAGCCGACAATGAACGTGCTGCGGATCGCGATTTCCGGACAAATCTCGCGCCAGCGGCGGATGCGCTCCAGCGTATTACCGGCTGCCGCCGGCCTGCGCATGGCCTTGAGTATTTTCGGGCTGCCATGCTGCAGTGGGACGTCGAGGTAGGGCAGGATCCTGCCGTCGGCCATGAGTGGAATGACGTCATCCACATGGGGGTAAGGATAGACGTAATGCAGGCGCACCCAGACGTCGAGACTGGCCAGCGCCTGGCACAACTCGAGCATGCGGGTTTTGAGCGGGCGACCGCCCCAGAAATCCATTCGGTATTTGAGGTCGACCCCGTAGGCCGACGTGTCCTGGGCGATGACCAGCAATTCCCTCACCCCGGCTTCCACCAGCCCTTCCGCCTCCCGCATTACCTCGCCAATCGGACGGCTGACCAAGGGGCCACGCATGGAAGGAATAATGCAGAATGTGCACTTATGATTACAACCTTCTGATATCTTTAGATAAGCATAGTGTCTTGGAGTGAGCTTTATGCCGGCGCCAGGGCGCGGGATCAGGTCGGTCAGGGGGTCGTAATCCATCGCAATCGGGGCGTGGCGATGCACCTCGCTGACCACCGCTTCGTATTGTTGCGGCCCGGTCACCGCCAGCACGGCGGGGTGCAACTCGCGAATTTCCTGTTCCTTGACACCGAGGCAGCCCGTGACGATGACGCGGCCGTTGACGTCGATCGCTTCGCCAATGGATTCCAGTGATTCCGCACGGGCGCTGTCAATGAAGCCGCAAGTGTTGACCACCACCACGTCGGCATGGTCGTAGCTGCCGGAAATCTCGTAGCCGTCGCTGCGAAGCTGCGTGAGGATGCGCTCGGAGTCGACCAGCGCCTTGGGACAACCGAGGCTGACGAAACCGACTTTCGGTCTGTCCGGCATGGATTCAGTCGGCGAGATCGGGCTCGAAAAAGAGCCAGGAAATGGAAGGGAAGGCCTGTCGCAGATCGCTCTCGATGCGGTTCACGGCTTGGATCATGGCCGCCTCGGAACCCAATGGATGCAGCTTGGCTTTGACCGCCACCATGACGTCGGGACCGAACTGCATGGTGATCAGGTTGTATACCTCGGCGATTTCTGAGCGGCTTCCCAGGTAGGTCTTGAGCTCGGCGAGGCGTTGCGGGTCGATGCTCTGGCCGATCAGCAGGTCCTTGACCTCGATAGCGATGAAAATCGCGATGACAATCAACAGCACGCCGATTGAAATGGTTCCCAGCGCATCCCAAAAGGGGTTGCCGGTCAACACCGCGACCACGATAGCGACCAGTGCAAATATCAGACCCAGCAGGGCGGCGATGTCCTCGCCGAACACCACGATCAGAGCGCTGCTGCGGCTCTGGCG
>JBFHEJ010000155.1:0-6062 GCA_041584255.1 Lysobacterales bacterium | reverse complement strand
TGAGTCTTTGGTTCATGCTAAATCCCTCGATCTTGTTTTCAAGCAAATCGGACGCCTTACTTAAACTTAGGCGAATTGGCGAAAGGACTCCACCCGCCCCGTTGCTTTTCCGCGGGTTTCCCCCATCTAGTCCGCTAGAATGCACTTAGAGTAACCAACGGTCTCACAAAGTCGCCATTCATGCTTCGTCTCAGTCACCTCGCAGCCGCCCGGGCGACCGGCAAAGACGCCGGCAGCTTCCTGCAGGCGCAGCTCACCGCCGACCTGACGCGACTGGCCGATGGCGGCGCCTGCTTTTCGGCATACTGCGAACCAACCGGAAACGTGATCGCATTGATCCGCGTGATCCGGGTGGGCGACGACTACATGCTGATCACGTCCGCCTCGTTGCTGGACCGGCTGCTGTTGGAGCTTCGCAAGTACGTTCTGCGCGCCGCGGTGACATTCGAGCGCCTGCCTTTGCCGGTTATCGGCAACAACGACAACGGTAATCTGAGCTATGCGCTGGCCACGGATCGCGCCGACCTCGACGTGAATACCGCTGAAGACCTGGAAACCTGGCGTGCAGCCGAACTGCGCCAGGGCGTGTGCTGGCTCGGCCCGGAGTCATCCGGCCGGTTTCTGCCCCAGATGCTGGGGCTCGACCAGATCGACGCCATCAGTTTCAGGAAAGGCTGTTTCCCGGGCCAGGAAGTGATTGCGAGGGTACGCTATCTGGGCAAGTCCAAACGCCTGCCGATGATCGCCGAGATCGCAGGGGAAACCGGCCTTTCACCGGGCATCGAGGTCAGCCTCGAATGCGCCGGCGACAGGTCGGGTAGCGGCGAGGTGGTCGACCTTGCCCATGAAAACGGCCGAAGCGTGGTGTTCGTGCTTGCCAGAAGGCCCCAAGGGGCCAAGGTAACGGCTATCGAATCAGAGGGAAGGCACCTGCCCCTGGTGAACGAACCGGGCTAAACCTGGGCCACGATGTAGCACACCCATCCGGCGTCGGCGTCGCCCACCTCGGCAGGCTCGTAAATACCGTCGCCCTCCCCGGTTTCCTCGTCGGTGCCTTCCCAGTAGATGTCGACCTGGCTAAAGCCGGCCTCTTCCAACACTTCGCGGATTTCCGGCAGGGTCCACAGCCGCCAGTAATAGTCGAAGGCGTTGTCGATGCGCGAACCGTCGGGAAATTCAAAATGGATGCGGCAACGCATGCTGGAGTCGATCGGGTTGAACTCGGCCTGGTCCCAGATATACGTAAAGCCATCGCATTCACGCTCTTCCTCGAGCACGCGGGGCGCATCGTAACCGCCATAGGCGTCGAGAAAGAAGATGCCGTCGTCGACCAGCCCTGCGCGCACGCTTTCGAAATACTCGAGCAGATCGCCGCGCTCCATCAGCAGGAAGTAACTGAAGTTCATGGCCAGTATGATGTCGGCGGGTTCGACGTCGGCGTCCACCACGTCGTCATTCACCAGGGTAATGCGCGCCTGCTGTTCGACGTCGAGCTGTGAAACGTTGTTGAGCTCGCCCCAGCGCAACACTTCTTCATTGATGTCGACGCCCACGGCGTAATGGTGGTCGCCGCGCCTGACCCATTCACAGGCAGTATTGGCTGTCCCGCAAAAATCCTCGCGCAACAGCTCGGCGGGCCGTTTGCGCAATTCGCCCCAGGTTTCCTCGACGAAATCGATCTCGGCTTCGACGTCCTGCACCGACTGCTGGTAAAGAACGTTGACATCGGCTTGTTCGGCTTGCGTGGGCATGTCTGGGTCAAACTCCTGTGATACGCGTCGGGTAGTGTTCCTGCACATATTGCTCGATGAGTTGCAGGAAATCCTGGCTGAGCGTGTCACCGCGCAGCGTGACCTTCTTTTCACCGTCGATGAAGACCGGTGCGGACGGCGCCTCGCCGGTGCCGGGCAGGCTGATGCCGATATCGGCGTGACGGCTTTCGCCGGGGCCGTTGACCACGCAGCCCATCACCGCGAGCGTCAGGTTCTCAACGCCTTCGCGTTCACGCTTCCACTGCGGCATGCGCTCACGCACGAAAGTCTCGACATCCTGGGCCAGCGACTGGAAGAAGGTGCTGGTGGTTCGTCCGCATCCGGGACAGGCGGTCACCATCGGCGTAAACGCGCGCAGCCCCATGCTCTGAAGCAGCTGTTGCGCCACCACGACTTCATCGGTGCGCGGCTGCTCCGGTTCGGGGGTCAGCGAAATTCGAATCGTATCGCCGATGCCCTCCTGCAGCAGCACGGCCAGCGCCGCGGTCGAAGAGACCACGCCTTTGGTGCCCATGCCGGCCTCGGTCAGGCCCAGGTGAAGCGGATAATCACAGCGGCCCGCCAGATCGCGGTACACGGTAATCAAGTCCTGCACGGCGCTGACCTTGCAGGAGAGAATGATACGGTCGTGCGCCATACCGATGTCTTCCGCCTGGGCGGCGCTTTCCAGCGCCGAGACCACCAACGCTTCGCGCATGACGTCGGCCGCATCGTGCGGCTTGGCCCGCCTGGCGTTAACATCCATCAGCCGCGACAGCAGCGCCTGGTCGAGACTGCCCCAGTTGACCCCGATCCGCACCGGTTTGTCGTTTTCAAGGGCACGCTCGATGATGGTCGTGAACTGGTCGTCACGCTTGCGCCCGAAACCGACATTGCCGGGGTTGATGCGGTACTTGGCCAGAATACGCGCGCATTCGGGGACTTTTTCCAGCAGGGTGTGGCCGTTGTAGTGGAAGTCGCCGATCAGCGGCACCTCGCACGACATCATCGCCAGCCGCTCGGCGATTTCCGACACCGCTTCCGCGGCCTTCACGGTGTTGACGGTGATGCGCACCAGCTCAGAGCCGGCGCGGGCCAGTTCAGCCACCTGCCTGGCCGTGGCGGCGGCGTCCTCGGTATCGGTGTTGGTCATGGACTGCACCACCACCGGGTGTGCGCTGCCGACCCTGACCCGGCCGATCTCGACGGTCGGCGTCGGCCGCCGTCTACTCGTGCTCAATGACTCGCTCATGGTGACGAAGGGTCATCGGCCGCGGGCGCCGATTTCTCCTTGCCGCCGTTTTTGCCGCTCCTGCGGTGATAGCGGGAATCGGTAATCACGGGCCAGGCTGAACGCAGGTAGCTGTACATCGACCACAGGGTGAGGGCCGCCGCCGCATACAGCAGCACCTCGCCAATCAGGGCGATGGGCAGACCCAGCAGATCTTCGCTGTACAGCAGGAAGCCGATCGAAGTCATCTGGAAACCCGTTTTCAACTTTCCGACCCACGAGACTTTCACGCGACCCCATTCACCGATTTCGGACATCCATTCGCGCAGCGCCGAAATGGTGATTTCGCGTCCGACGATGACCGCGGCGGAGATCGTGAAGATGATCTG
The DNA here is from genome assembly GCA_041584255.1 of Lysobacterales bacterium. Taxonomy (GTDB): domain Bacteria; phylum Pseudomonadota; class Gammaproteobacteria; order Xanthomonadales; family SZUA-36; genus JAUIBE01. Next base: position 2,691 of record JBFHEJ010000155.1, on the reverse strand, counting down.
GTAACTTTCCTGCCGCTGCACCAGCATGATCAGCGCGGTGGCCACCATCAATTTGTCGGCCAGCGGGTCGAGCACGGCGCCAAAGGTCGACATCTGGCCGAGGCGCCGGGCGATGAAACCGTCGGCCCAGTCGGTGACCGCCGCGAACACGAACACCACGACGCAGGCGATGTTGGACCACCACACCGGCAGGTAGAAGAACAGCACCAGCACCGGAATCAGTGCAATGCGGATCAAAGTCAGCAATGTTGGTGTGGTCATGGTCATGTGTGCTGCGTCACTGTGCCGGGAAACCGGCGCCGCACATTATCGCATTCGCGGGGGCGGTTAGTGCAATGCACGGTAGACCTCGCGTGCCAGAACGTCGTTGAATCCGGGCACGCTGGAGAGTTCCTCGATCCCCGCCTTACGAACCCCCTGCAGTCCGCCGAAGTGTGTCAATAACGCTCTCCGGCGTTTCGGCCCGATGCCGGGGATGTCTTCCAGGCCGGACTTCAGCGTCGCTTTTTGACGCCGGCCCTTGTGGCCGGTGATGGCGAAACGGTGGGCTTCGTCTCGAATAGCCTGGGCCAGGTGCGATGCCGGTGATTCGGGCCCGGGATGAATGGACTTGCCATCGGGCAGCACCCAGTCTTCGTAACCCGGGCGCCGCGAAGCGCCCTTGGCGATGCCCACCATCGGCACGCCGGTCACGCCCAGTTCGGCCAGCACGTCGATGGCTTGCCGTAACTGCCCTTTGCCGCCGTCGATGATCACCAGGTCTGGCAGACCCGCGCCGTCTTCACCGAGGCGGCCGTAGCGCCGGGTCAGCACCTGGTGGATCGCGGCGTAGTCGTCTCCCGGCGTAATGCCACGCAGGTTGTAGCGCCGGTACTTCGACTTGACCGGCCCCTCGGAATCAAACACCACGCAGGCGCCGACCGTCTGGTTGCCAGCGGTGTGCGAAATGTCAAAACACTCGATGGTTTCCGGCACGGACTCCAGGCTCAGCGCCTCGCCCAGGCTTTCCAGTTGCGCAGCCCGGTTACTGCTGCTCGCCAGCTTCATCTGCAACGACTGCAGGGCATTCCGACCTGCCAGTTCCACCATCTTTCGGCGGTTGCCGCGCGGGTGAGGCTGCAGGGTAATCTGCTTGCCGGCGGTTCCAGAAAATACGGTGGCCATTAACGCACGCGCCTCGAAGTCGTGCGACAAGACAAGCTGTGCGGGTGGTTGGCGTTCGCGGTAGTACTGTCCAAGAAACGCTTCCATGACTTCCGGCGCTTCGCGACCCTCGGACTGGCTGGGAAAATAGCTGCGCTGCCCGAGGTTGCGGCCACCGCGAAAAGACACCACCTGCACGCAGAACCTGCCTTGCTCGCTGGCCAGCGCGACGAAATCGATGTCGCCCCGGCCCTCGGATACGAACTGCTGGGCCTGCACCTGCTGTAGAGCATTGATCTGATCGCGGTACATGGCGGCGGTCTCGAACTCGAGGTTACCCGAAGCCGCTTCCATCCGGCCGATGAGTCGCTCGATCACCGAGCGGCTCTTGCCCTTGAGAAAAAGGCGTGCGTCCTCGACCTGCGAAGCATACTCGTCGGGTTCGACCAGCCCGACGCACGGTGCAGTGCAGCGCTTGATCTGGTATTGCAGGCACGGGCGACGGCGGTGCGCGAAATAGGAATCGCGGCAATTGCGGATGCGAAACAGTTTCTGGATCAGGTTGATCGATTCGCGCGTCGAGCCCGCCGACGGGAACGGCCCGAAATACTGTCGCTTTGGGTCGCGCGCGCCGCGGTGAAAGGCGATGGCGGGATAGTCGTGTTCCGTCGTGAGCACAATCCAGGGATAGGACTTGTCATCACGCAGCAACACGTTATAGCGCGGCTTGAACGCTTTGATCCACTCGTTTTCGAGCAGCAGGGCCTCGCCTTCCGTGCGCGTCAGGCTGACTTCGATGTCGGCCACCTGGGCCACCATCCGGATTATGCGATCGATCTTGGGGCGCGCGTCGAAGTAACTGACGACACGCTTGCGCAGGTTGCGGGCCTTGCCCACGTACAACGGTTTGCCTGCACCATCGCGCATGACATAGACCCCGGGTCGGGTCGGCAGACCGGACGCAAAGGACTTGCCGTCAAAGGCCGGCTTGCTGGCTTTCCCGCCCATCAGAATTCCCGCCGCACGCGCTCCAGGTCTTCCGCGGTGTCGACACCTGCCGGGACCGGGCGAACGGCTTCGGCCATGGCAATCTGCCCGCCTGACTCGAGTATTCGCAACTGTTCGAGCCGCTCGGCCCGCTCCAGGGGCGTGGGCTCGAGCATGGTGAAGCGCAACAGGGCGCCGGCGCGGTAGGCGTAGAGGCCAACGTGGCGCTTCCAGGTGCGTCCCGCCTTCACGGCCGCCTCGATCGAGGGCCGGGAACGCACCGCCGGCACCACCGCACGGCTGAAGTACAGCGCCCTGCCCTGCCCGTCGACGACTACCTTCACCGCGTTCGGATTGCGGATTTCTTCGGGGTCGTCGATCCGCTGGAACAGGCTGGCCGCGTCCGCCTCCTGATCCTCGGCCAGCAGTTCCGCAACCTGGTCGAGGCATTCGGCCGGCATCAGCGGCTCGTCGCCCTGCAGATTGACCACGATCCTGTCGGCGGGCCAGTCGAGCCGCCCCACGCACTCGGCGATGCGGTCGCCGCCGCTGACATGATCG
>JBFHEJ010000154.1:0-6065 GCA_041584255.1 Lysobacterales bacterium | reverse complement strand
TGGCCTCGGCGATCAGCTCGCCTACTTCACGGTCGGAGTTGGCGGAAATTGAACCCACCTGCGCGATTGCGCTCGAGTCGGTGCAGGGGATGGACAGCCCTTCCAGTGACTCCACCGCATGGATCACGGCCTTGTCGATGCCGCGCTTGAGGTCCATCGGGTTCATGCCGGCGGCAACGGCCTTGAGGCCTTCCTTCAGCATGGCCTGAGCCAGCACGGTGGCCGTGGTGGTGCCGTCACCGGCAACGTCAGAAGTCTTTGAAGCGACTTCCTTGACCATCTGTGCACCCATATTTTCGAACTTACCTTCAAGCTCGATCTCCTTGGCCACGGACACGACGTCCTTGGACACGGTTGGGGCGCCGAAGCTCTTCTCCAGCACCACGTTGCGGCCCTTGGGGCCGAGCGTGACCTTGACTGCGTTGGCCAGGGTGTTGACGCCCTTCATCATCTTGTTGCGGGCGTCCTCTCCAAATCGTACGTCTTTAGCACTCATTGTCTTGAATCCTCTCTTGCCAGTCTCGGGCTGTTCAGCCTTCGATCACAGCCATGATGTCGTCTTCGCGCATGACGAGTACTTCCTCGCCATCCACCTTGACCTCGGTTCCGGAATACTTGCCGAACAGGACAGTGTCCCCGGCCTTGACGTCCAGCGCGCGCGGGTCGCCAGAGTCGAGTATCTTCCCGTTGCCAACCGCGATCACTTCACCGCGGATGGGCTTCTCAGCAGCGTTGTCCGGAATCACGATGCCTCCGGCAGAGACGCGCTCTTCTTCCATACGCTTCACAATCACACGATCATGCAAAGGACGAAGTTTCATTCGATATCTCCCTAAAGTTCCCGATAGTTCGAACTACAAACCGGCACGTCAATCGCGCCAGCCATTGTTTCCCTGCTCCGGGCTTCTGCAGTCCCGGCGCAGCCTGTCTCACCAAGTGGGGTTGTGGCTGGAAATTTCAAGGACCCGGCACTCCCGACCTGCCTGTAACAAATACCGATCTCGTGCGTATAAGCTCATGAGATGAGCAGGCAGTTTCGTCAGTGGGTGGAGGCCTACCAGGACCAGGGCTGGACGCTGGCGCGTTACCTGCTGAGAGATCCCGCTGAGGCAGAGGATATTTGCCAGGAGTCGTTTGTGAAGCTTTGGCACCACCAGGATCGCATCGACCCGGAAAAGGTCAGGCCGTGGCTGATGAAAGTGATTCGCAACGGTTGCCTGGACCGCATCCGCCGCCGCCGTCCCGAAGGGGAGCTGCTGGGGGATGCCGCGGCCGACCTGGCGCCGGGCCCCATGGAAGGGCTGGAGCACAGCGACACGGGGGAGAAGATCAAGGGAGCCATTCAGGCCCTGAAGGAACCGTACCGTTCTCTGATCGTCCTCAGGGACGTGCAGGAGCACAGCTACGAGGAAGTGGCCGGCACGTTGGAACTCAGCATGACGCAGGTCAAGGTATACCTGCACCGGGCACGGAAACAATTGCGCGAAGAATTGGCGCCATTGAGGGCGTAAACAGATGACTGAACGCAAAGAACTTAACGAACAGTGGGAAGCGCGTATCAATGCGCTTCTCGATGGAGAGCTCGACGCTGAAGAGACGGCCGAGCTCCAGCGCGAGGCTGAATCGAACGCCGGGCTGGCGCAGGCCATTGTCGAGGCTTACCGGCTTCAGGCGATGATGGACCAACTCGAAATCGAGCGGGCACCCGCCTCGCTTCGCGCGAAGTTGTCGCGCATTCCACAAACCGAATCAGCTGCGGACCGGCGCTGGTTTGGCATGCCCAGGTGGCTTCCGGTCGGAGCGGTGGCGGCCGTGCCGCTGCTGGTCATAGCGGTGGTGATGATGCAGTCCGGCCCCCGGCAACGGGACTACACGGAAGCGGAAGTCCTGCAGGCCAGGCAGGACGTCTTGACCGCCTTTGCTTACCTCGACCGCGTCGGTGAGCGCGCCGGCCGGGTCATTGAGGGCGAGCTGGCCAAAGAATTCAGCGACGGTGTCAATGACAACGTCTCAAGGTACATGCCATTTACACATCAATCCGAGCAGGAGGAAAAATCATGAAACGGTTTTTGTTGAACACGGTTCTTGTCGCCACGCTGGTGCTTTCGAGCGCGGTGGCGTGGGGCCAGGAAGACGAGCTGTTAGGTTACCCCGGCTACGTAGACTTTGGTCAGTTGGGCAGTATTTTCGGTGAGCCCACGGTGGAGATTGCCGTCGGCAAGACCCTGTTGGGCCTGGTCAGCGCTTTTACGGCGAGTGAGGACCCGGACGTCGCCGAGCTGTTCAGCCGCCTCGACGGCGTGCGTGTCCGTGTATTCGAGACGCAGGCCCTGGCCGACGGCGCGGTCGACCTGGTCAGGGATGTGTCTTCACGGCTGTCAGGCGAAGGCTGGGAGTCTGTCGTGTCGGTCAACTCGGCCGACGAACAGGTGCGCATCTTCTTGAAGATGAACCAGAACGTGGTGGAGGGTATCACCGTGATGGCCGTCGAGCCGCATGAGGCCGCCTTTATCAACGTGATTGGTGTAATCGATCCAGCGGAACTGGCGGAGCTCATGAACCGCCTGGACGTCGATGTCGACGTTGACGTGAACGGCATGAAGCACCGGACCGATGACGAGGAGTAGGCCAGCCGTCATCGTGCTCCTGACCCTGCTGATCACGGGTTGCGGGCTGACCGCGCCGCGCAGCGGGCCGGGGTTCGCCGAGCTCGAGTCGCTTGGCGTCTGGGACACAGACCGCCAGATGGCCTTGTCCATCGGCCCGACGCTGCTGCGCATAGCCGCCAGCCAGGTGGACGACGAGCCGGAGGTTCAGGCCCTGCTCCGCTCGCTCGACGGCGTCCGCATTCGCATCTACGAGATCGATGGCAGCGCGGCCAGGGTCGCATCGCGAATGGATCGCATGCAGGCCCATCTCGAGACAGACGGTTGGGAGCCGGTCATGTCGATCCGCCGGGCCGAAGAACGCACCCAGCTTCTGCTCAAGTCGGCGCATGGGCAGGTACACGGCCTGACTCTTCTGACCAGTGACGGCGAGTCGGAGGCTGTAGTCATCAATCTCATGGGTGACATTCAGCCTCGGTACTTCAGCGATGTGATGGTGGCGCTGGACATCGACGAAGGCGGCGCACAAAGCGTCGAGGTTGCTATGATTGAGCCGTGCGATTCGAAATGTTCAGAGTCCTCTTCCTCCTCACGGCGCTCACCCTCTGCTGCGCCTCCTGCGTCGCGCACGAGCCGCACGTCCGTCTCGGCGGTCACAAATTCTCTGTAGAAATCGCCGACACCAGCGATAAGCAGCAACTCGGTTTGATGTTCAGGGACAGCATGCCGCAAGACCACGGCATGTTGTTCATTTTTCCGAACGAGCAAATGCGCAGTTTCTGGATGAAAAACACCCGCATTCCGCTCGATATTTTCTACTTCGACGCCGAGTACCGGCTGGTCAGCGTGGTCAAAGGTGCCAAGCCCTGCCGCACCGTGCAGTGCCCCGATTATCCCAGCTCGGGGCCGGCGAAGTACGTGCTGGAACTCAACGCCGGTGTTGCAGACAGGCTCGGCGTGGACGTCGGCGACCGTCTCGAAGTCAGGCTGTAAGTCTATTTTTTTCCGGACTCCTGCGGCCAATAGGTAGCCGCTTCCAAGTTCGCCAGCGGCCTGTGATAACCTGTGCTCCCCACAACGTGTGCAGGAGTGATTGATATGGCAGGAAAATTTGTAGTTTCGAAAGGTAAGGATGGCCAGGATTATTTTGTGCTCAAAGCCGGAAACGGCGAGACCATCCTTCAGAGTGAGGGGTACAAGACGCGCAAGTCGTGTGCCAATGGCATCGAGTCTGTGCGCAAGAATTCCCAGAATGAGGACCGCTTTGAGCGCCGCACCGCAAAAAACGGCCGTCACTTTTTCGTACTGAAAGCAGCCAACGGCCAGGAGATCGGCCGCAGCCAGATGTACAAGTCCGACAGCGGCTGCAGGAACGGCATGAAATCCGTGGCGCGCAATGCGGCGTCCGCGACGGTTGTCACGCCCGACTAAACCCGGGCGCGAGCCGAAAAAAAGCGGGCTCGGCCCGCTTTTTTTGTCTCTGGCGATACCCGAGTTCGTGAGCCTGTGACGTGATTCTGAAAATCGTTCAACTCAGCGACTGCCACCTGCAGGGCGATCCGGCGGCGACGTATCGCGGTGAAAATGCCGACCGGAACCTGCAGAAGGTGTGGGCCAGTGCCCGGACATGGTGCCCGGACCTCGTCCTGTTGACCGGCGACCTCAGCGAGGACGCCAGTGGAGCCTCCTACCGGCGACTGGCTGCGATGCTGGAAACTTCCGTGCCGATTCTTGCCTTGCCCGGCAACCATGACGACGGTGTGGTGATGCACCGCTATTTTCCACGGGGCCCGTGGAAGGGACCGATGCTTTATGAGCGCGGCAACTGGTGCATCGTGATGACGGACTCGACCAGGCGCGGAAAGGTCGGCGGGTATTTTTCCGAGAAAGACATCGACGCCGTTGCGCGGGCACTGAATCAGACGGGTCAAGAGCACTTGCTGGTGGCGCTTCATCATCAGCCGGTATCCGTCGAAACGCCCTGGATCGACCGCTATCCACTGCACGATCCCGATCGATTCCTCGATGTGGTGTGCTCCGAGCCGAGGGTTCGCTGCGTCCTCTGGGGCCACATTCACCATCATTTCGCAACGCAGCGCGACGGTATCCTGATGCTTGGCGCGCCGTCCACCGCTGTCAACACCGTGCCCGGCGCGACACGGTTTACCGCGGACGAGGCAGGGCCCGCCTGCCGGCGGCTGGAGCTTGGTGCGGATGGTGAGGTGGTCTACGGCCAGATTTACGCCGCGGGCTGATCCGCGTTAGATTTCGATCATCTCGAAGTCTTCCTTGATGGCGCCGCAATCGGGGCATGTCCAGTCTTCCGGCACGTCTTCCCAGCGGGTGCCGGGCGCGATCCCTTCCTCCGGGCAGCCCAACTCTTCTTCGTAGACCCAGCCACAAATGAGGCACATCCATTGCCTGTAGGGATTTTGCTGGGCGACGGTTTCGTTCATGAAATTGGCACCGTTGGAGGCTGAATGGCACGGAACGGGACGATCTATGCCGATTAAAATGGGCGCATGAGCCCCATATTCAAGTTTGAATTCAGTCCGGGTCTGTACGCGATCACTCCAGGGCGCTACCCGGACGCCGACCGGCTGTTGCGTGAGGTCCGCCAGGCGCTGGAAGGCGGAGCCACCATGGTCCAGTTCCGGGACAAGTCTGGAGACGCCGCCTGGCGCACACAGACCGCGTCTCGGCTCATCGCGCTGTGCCAGGAATACCAGGCGCCTCTGGTCATCAATGACGATGCCCGGCTGGCGGCAACGGTGGGCGCAGCCGGTGTCCATCTCGGCCGTTTGGATGCTTCCGTGAACGCAGCACGGGCCGAGGTGGGTCCCCTCGGGATGATCGGGGTTTCCTGCTACGACAAGCCGGAGCTCGCGCGGCAGGCGGCAGAGCAGGGTGCGGATTATGTCGCTTTTGGCAGCGTATTCCGCTCAGGCACCAAGCCCGGAGCCGTGCATTGTCCGCTCGATGTCTTCGCCCCCGCCCGAAAGTTGGGGTTGCCGCTGGTTGCCATTGGCGGCATCACCCTCGAAAATGGCCGCGCCGTGGTCGAGGCAGGCGCGGACAGCCTGGCCGTTATTGGCGCAGTGTTCGATGCGCCCGACATCCGCCTGGCGGCGAAATCCTTTAGCGCAATCTGGGGGCACTAGGGCCTGTACACTCTTGAACCAGCATCCATGAACAAGCAGACCGACCTTTTGCGCCGCGCTCGCGGCAAGATTCCTGGCGGCGTGAATTCGCCCGTGCGGGCCTTCAATGGCGTGGGTGGCGAACCGGTGTTTTTCGAGCGTGCCAGCGGCGCCTGTCTCTATGACGTCGAAGGCCGGTCCTACATCGACTACGTGGGTTCCTGGGGGCCGATGATCGCCGGGCATGCGCACCCGCATGTCGTCGGGGCAGTGCAGAATGCCGCAGCCAATGGCCTGAGTTTCGGCGCACCCTGCCCGG
>JBFHEJ010000153.1:0-6086 GCA_041584255.1 Lysobacterales bacterium | reverse complement strand
GCCCATGTACCAGGCCCAGAAGCGCGGGTGTGGATTACCCATCGGGTAGGGCAGGATTTTTTCCTTGAATTCCCGATAAACTTCCTGTGCTTCGGACGGGACCGTGGGCGCCGCCGACTGGAAATGCCGCTTGATGTCATCCGGCATGGGCTGCCAAACCGGCCGTTCTTCCAGGGTTTCCAGCCACTCGAAGGCATCGTCGATCATTGTGTGGGCCAGCCGGCGCATCTCCTGCCAGTTTTCCGGGTCCAGGCTTTCATGGCTGGCCTGATTGATCCCAACCAGATCGTGTTCCGAGGATGACATCTTGACCAAGGGTAAAAGCTCCTGAATCAGGGTCTGGCTGCACATGGTACCCAATCGCCGCCGTTCCTCCCATGGCCAGTTGAGTCGTGGCGCGACCTGCCCAGCAGTGGGCGGACTCGCTTCGCCGCGCGACGATATCGATTGATCTAGCGACCCGGCCATCCGGCGCCTGCGGGCGGTGGTGTCGCCGGACATGAACGCTTTCACCGTGAATGGAAACGCCGCCCGTTTCGAGGGCGATCCTTCAACCCCTGGCGCCTGTCACGGCTGTTGCGACACGTAGCCGCGGAAATTGGCTACGGTCAGGAGCGCCCCAACGGGGTTGGCGTGGGACTTGCCTCTCACTTCACCTTCGGTGGTTACGCGTCCCCCGCCGTGGAAGTGGCTGTTGGCGACACCGGCGAGCTCGACATCCGCCGCGGCGGACATCGACACGCCGGATGATCCGGCGAAGTGAGCGTCGCCGGAACAGAAAAGGGGCCGCGCGGGCCCCTTTCTTGTGTCACTTCGCCGACCAGCCTAGGGCAAGACACCCGTTGGCAAAAAGGTGATGGTGAGCCGGGCGTCAGGCGCCTGCGCACCGTCTTCGGAGATGATGATCTCATCGAAAATCAGGTTGCCATCGGTCACCAGCTGCATGTCGTTTACCGTGACGGTAGTCGTAAACGTCTGGCAGGAACTGATCGCTCCGCTGTCCTCAAACCCGCCCCCGAAGAGAACGCCGTGTGAAGCCAGGTCAAAGCTGGTTACGTTTACGTTTACGTTATAGCCACTCGGCGGCGGCGTGTTAACTGTCCAGGAAGTCCCTACATCGAGTGCGTTACATACGGTGCGGGTCCAGGAGCAGGTGCCGTTACAGTCATTGGCGCGCATCGACGGCAGGTTGAGCGTGGCCGGGTCGCCACCCGTCGCAGGATTGGCAGCCAGGAAGTTGTCGAAAGTTTCATCCATGATCAGGCCGCTCAATGCAGCCTCGGCCAGGTTGGCGGTTCCAGCGCCGTCATGGTCGTGATGGGCGGGCAAGCCCGCCTCGTCGAAACTTTCCTTGGCCGTCAGCATCAGCGCGGACTTGATTTGGGCCGGCGTCCAGTTGGGATGCACCGCCTTGAGCAGCGCCGACGAACCTGCCAAGTGCGGAGAGGACATCGATGTGCCCTGCAGGAAAGTGTATTGCGGCGGTGGCCCGATCACGTCGGCGTAGGCGGCGAAAATCGAGACTCCGGGCCCGCCGATGTCGGGCTTGGTGAGATCGAAATCGTTGACCGGCCCACGCAGGCTGAACCCCGCGAGGATGCTGCCTGTCGAGTCAATAATCGAATACACCGAGTTGCCTTCCATCGTCACCATATTCACTCCCCTGTTACCTTGTAGCCAGGCGACGAGGGCCAACCCATCGTTATGGCCGATCATGAGCGATGGGATCGTCGTCGTTTCGATTCCGCCCATCACGATTGGGAGTATGCCGCCGGTTGCGTGGTTGAAAATCAACGCCGCGACCGCGCCGGCCGCAGCGGCATTGTTGATCTTGACCGAGAAGTTGCAGGCACCACGACTGATCACGGCAATCGCGCCCGTGAATTCATTGCCGATGGGCCATGCGCTACAGCCTTCAAAATTGGTCGGGTCGATGTCTCCCGCGTAGATGCCTGGGGCGGTCACGTCCGATCCCCCGAAAGCATCGAGCACGCCGAGCAGGCCGAACATGTCCTGCAGGTCGGAGGGACCGCCCACGGCGGAAACCGGGTTGCTGTTCACACGGTTATGCGTCTGGGCGGCAATGGTGTTCACCCAGGGACCGCGGTGATTTACGTTGGCGACAGGGTCTGGTACCGCCATCGAGGTGTTGCCGGCGGATGCGTTGACCAGGGTGCCGTTTCCGGTGAGGTCAAGAAAACCGCGGTCGTTGTCCGACCAGGGGTTTCTACCGCCGCTGATTGAAAAGTTGACGACATCAACGCCGTCGAGCAAGGCCTGGTCGATTCCGCCCTGGATCGCCCCACCGGGACAACTTGCGTCACACACGTCATAGGTGATCAGCGTGGCGTGCCGCGCAACTCCAGAAATGCTCGGCGCGGCGAAGGGGTTACCGGTTCCGCTATCAATGAAAGGTCCCGAAATAAAGTTTCCAGCCGCGGTCGACGCCGTGTGGCTGCCATGGCCGTTGCCGTCTTCCGGGCCATCAGACTCACCGCCGAAAGCATCAGCGAAATCCCAGGCGCCGATCAGTTTGTCGTTGCAGATGAACGTGACGCCGTCGCAATCACCGATGAAATTACCGGCACCCAGCGGATTGACATAGGTGTGTCCGTCCTCAGGGGCGTCGGAGAACGAGGGGTGGTCGAGATTAACACCGGTGTCCATGACGCCGACGAGCACGCCTGCGCCAAAGTTCGGCCCGCCCCCGGGAACAGCCGAGCCGTCCCAGATGGTGTTGGCACCGATCCACGTTGGTCCGGCATCGGTATCCAGTTCATACATCATGTCCTTGCGCACTTCCAGCACGCCCGGCATGCCGGCAACGTGCTGCGCTTCAGCCGCGGTCAGCTCGACGGCCATGCCCGTATTGCGTACGTGGTAGCGCAGCAGCGGCGCTACCGAACGGCTGAGCGCGGAAGAAATCTGGCTGGTGTAGTTGTCAAGGACACTGTCCAAGTGATCGCGATATGCGAGGACGTCTTCGTTGGCACCGGCGTTTTTCTGCCGAGCGCGCAGAACCCTTGCCGTCGAGTCGAGGCCATTGATGCCGCCGTCGTATTCCAATACTCCCGGCTCAGAAAACGTAAGGATGTACACTTCTGCGCCGCTTGGGGCGTCGGAACCCGGGACCTGGTAGGCTCCCAGGGTTGAAATAAAGAGCATCGCGAGGATGCCACTGAGAAAAACGATCCTCATCGGAAATTTACCTCCGGAGATACGGGTATTTGACGCGTGCGTCCATGTGTTAGCGATATTCTGGGCGCCGAGTGTATAACAAAAACGGTTTATTGTGAGTAATTACAGGATGTAACGACTCAGATCGTCGTCACCGGCAAGCGCTTCGAGATGCTCATCGACATAGTCGGCATCGATGGTGAAGGACTCCCCGGAACGGTCCGGCGCTTCGAAGGAAATCAACTCCAGTAGCCGTTCCATGACGGTATGCAGCCGCCGTGCCCCGATGTTTTCGGTGGACTCGTTGACGCGCCAGGCGATCTGGGCGATCCGTTTTACGCCTTCGTCGGTGAATTCGAGTTGAACCCCTTCGGTGGCCATCAACGCCGAGTACTGCTCCGTCAGCGACGCCTGCGGCTCGGTCAGGATGCGCGTGAAATCGTCGACGGTGAGGGCGCGAAGCTCGACCCGGATGGGCAGTCGGCCCTGCAACTCCGGAATCAGGTCGGACGGTTTGGACAGGTGGAAGGCGCCGGAGGCGATGAACAGCATGTGGTCAGTTTTGACCATACCGTAGCGGGTCGAAACGGTGCAGCCCTCGACCAGCGGCAGCAGGTCGCGCTGCACGCCCTCGCGCGACACGTCGGCCCCGCTGAACTCCGCCCGACGCGTCACTTTGTCCAACTCGTCGATGAAGACAATGGCATTTTGTTCAGCGCTTTCCAGCGCCTGCTGCTTAATCTCTTCGTCGTTTATCAGCCTGGCGGCTTCCTCGTCAACCAGCAGGGGCATGGCGTCGGCGATTTTCATGCGGCGCTTCTGACGGCGTTGCTGCGACAGGTTCTGGAACATACCCTGCAACTGGCTGGCCATCTCCTCCATGCCAGGCGGAGTCATGATCTCGAGCCCGATCTGGGCTGACACGTCGAATTCGATTTCACGCTCGTCGAGCTGGCCCTGCACCAGCTGTTTGCGAAGCTTCTGGCGTGTTTCGCTGTTGCCTGATTCCTCTGCCTGGGGCTCATTGGCAAAACCCGCGCTCTGGCGGCGGGGCAGGAGAATGTCCAGCACGCGATCAACCGCGGCGTCCTCGGCACGCGAGCGAACTTTTGCCATGGCCTGTTCCCGGGTCATCTTGACCGCCGTATCCACGAGGTCACGGATGATGGATTCGACGTCCTTGCCGACGTAGCCCACCTCGGTGAACTTGGTGGCCTCGACCTTGATGAAGGGTGCATTGGCCAGCTGGGCCAGTCGGCGGGCGATCTCGGTCTTGCCCACGCCGGTGGGCCCGATCATCAGGATGTTTTTGGGTGTGATCTCGGCGCGCAACGCCTCGTCGACATTCAGGCGCCGCCAGCGGTTGCGCAGCGCGATGGCCACCGCGCGTTTGGCGTCGGACTGGCCGATGATGTGCTTGTCCAGCTCCTGGACAATCTCTCTCGGAGTCATGGTCTCCACGTCAGGTTTCCAGGACTTCGATGGTCAGGTTTTGATTGGTGTAAACGCAGATTCCTGCAGCGACCTGCAGTGCCTCGCGCGTGATGGTCTCGGCATCGAGTTCGGTATGCTTGATCATCGCCTGTGCGGCGGCCTGGGCGTAGGGGCCGCCGGAACCGATAGCGATCAGGCCGTTTTCCGGTTCGATCACGTCACCCGTGCCGGAAATCAGCAGGGAATTGTCTTTGTCGGCGATGGCGAGCAGCGCCTCGAGACGCCGCAGCACACGGTCGGTACGCCAGTCCTTGGCCATCTCCACGGCGGCCCGCACGAGTTGCCCCGAGTGTTTTTCCAACTTGCCTTCGAAACGTTCGAAAAGCGTGAACGCGTCGGCGGTCGCGCCGGCAAACCCGGCCAGCACGGTGTCGCGGTAAAGCCGGCGGATCTTGTTGGCATTGGACTTCATCACGGTGTGGCCCATGGTGACCTGGCCGTCGCCGCCCATCACCACCTGATTTCCACGCCGCACCGAGCAGATCGTCGTGCCGTGGTACGTGTTGTGTCCCTGGGGTCCGTTGAATGGAGCCATGCTGTCGTCCTGTTCTTGCATGGGCAGCAAAAATGGGGCTGCGGGCAGCCGATTGCAAGGTGCCGCCACGCACAAGGCCTGCGACATATTTCTCAGCCCTCCAGGGATGGCGTCAGGTGCTAGAATCGCCGTTTTCCGACGATGACAGGAAAACTGATGCGGCTTCCGATCGATCCCAACAGCAACATTTTGCGCGCCTTCCCGACACTGATCGGCCAGTTCAAGGTGCCCAACGCCGCGGAAATCAACCCGATTCTCGAGGAGATCATCCTCGCTCGCGAGCCACAGCACCATGGTGCTTCGAAAAGCAATGTCGGTGGCTGGCATTCGGACATCGATTTTCACACCTGGCCGGAAGTGCAAAAGACCGATATTGTCGAGACCATGCAGTCGGCGGTCTCGCACATGGTGGCCATGGCCGCCCAATCCAGCCGATTTAACCTCAACTGCGATTTGGTCTCCTGGGCGAACATCAATCGCAAGGGTTCGCACAACTCGGTCCACAATCATTGCAATGCGCACTGGTCAGGGGTTTATTACGTGAAGGTGCCGCAGTTCGGCGCCGCCGATCTGCCGCGGGCCGGCGACATCATGTTCTATGATCCACGCGGCGCGGTGAACATGGTCATGCACCCCGGCAAATGCAACGACGGCGAGTCCATTCGCGTCTCGCCCCTCGCCGGGCATTTGCTGATTTTTCCCTCCTGGCTCTACCACAGCGTCAACCCGTTCATGTCCGACGTGGTGCGCATTTCGATTGCTTTCAACGCGCGAATCGATGCTTTTGAGGATATCTCGGGCCAGGCCGCAGGTGGAACTCCAGCGGTCGGTTAAGTCATTTTCCACACTGTCTCATGAGTCCGCGGCCCTTACGGGCTGC
>JBFHEJ010000152.1:0-6103 GCA_041584255.1 Lysobacterales bacterium | reverse complement strand
TGTCGGCGTGCTGGCGGCGCTGCTCGACATCGACCTCGAGATCATCAAGCAATTGTTGGTGGAGACCTTTGCCGACAAGCCCAAGCTGGTCGACAGTAACCTCGAGGCAATCATGCTGGGCTACGACTACGCGACGAAGAACTTTACCTGTCCGTTGCCCGTGCGCGCCGAGAAGATGGGCGACAACGAAGGCAAGGTGATGATGGAGGGTAACGCCGCAGCCGCGCTGGGCGCAGTCTATGCCGGCGCCACCGTGGGGGCCTGGTACCCCATCACCCCTTCAACCTCGGTGATGGACGCCTTCAAGAGCTATTGCGACATGTTCCGCACCGATCCCAAAACGGGGGAGCGGCGGTATTGCATTATCCAGGCCGAGGATGAACTCGCGGCGGCGGGTATCGTCTTGGGCGCCAACTGGGCCGGGGCCAGGGCCTTCACTCCGACCTCCGGGCCGGGCATTTCATTGATGAGCGAGTTCTTCGGCTTCGCCTATTACGCCGAGATCCCTTCGGTGTTTATCGACATCCAGCGCGTCGGCCCGTCGACCGGCATGCCGACCCGCACCCAGCAATGCGACCTGATGCTCGCGGCCTTCGCTTCGCACGGCGACACGCGCCACCCCATCCTGCTGCCCAAGGATCCGCACGAATGCTTCGAACTTTCGGTCAGGGCTTTTGACCTGGCGGACCGCCTCCAGACCCCGATATTTTTCTTGTCCGACCTTGATATCGGCATGAACGACTGGATGATTCCCGAACTCGAGTGGGACGACAGCTACCAGCCGGACCGTGGCAAGGTCCTGGGAGTGGACGAGCTGGAAAAGATCGAGCGCTTCCATCGATACCTCGATACCGACGGCGACGGCATCCCTTACAGAACCTTGCCGGGTGAACACCCGAAGGGGGCCTATTTCGTGCGCGGCTCTGGCCACAACCGCTACGGCGCCTATACCGAGGACGCCGAACAGTACCAGGATGTCATCGACCGCTTGCTGATCAAATGGGAGACGGCCAAAGAGCTGGTGCCGGGGCCTGTCATTCGACACGCCGGCAAACGCAGTGACTACGGCATCATCGCTTTCGGCAGCTCGGACGGCGCCGTCATCGAAGCGCTGGACGCCCTGGCCGCAGACGGAATCCACGCCGACTACATGCGCCTGCGCGCATTCCCGTTCAATGAGGAAGTCGAGGCCTTCCTGGCCGCACACGACACGATATTCGTGGTCGAACAAAATCGTGATGCGCAAATGCGTTCGCTGCTGATGCTCGAAACCGGGGTCGCTGCGGAAAAACTGGTCAAGGTGCTGCACTACAACGGCCTGCCCATCCCCAGCGACTGCATTGTCGAAGCCTTGCGCAAGCACATCGAAAAGGAGGCTGCCGCGTAGCTCCAGGCGGAACATAGCGATGACCTATATCAGCAAGCCCAGAATCGACCTGCCCGGCCGCGGCAAGAACGCCATCGGCCTCACGATGCGCGACTACGAAGGCGGGCTCAGCACCCTGTGCGCCGGCTGCGGCCATGATTCAATCACGGCGGCCATCGTCCAGGCCTTCTGGGAACTGGCCATACCGCCCGAACAGGTCATCAAGCTGTCCGGCATCGGTTGTTCGTCCAAGACGCCGGCCTATTTCGTCAACGGCGCGCACGGCTTCAACTCGGTACACGGGCGCATGCCGTCGGTCGCCACCGGCGCACTGGCCGGCAATCGGAATCTGGTGTGTATTGCTGTGTCCGGTGATGGCGATTCGCTTTCGATCGGTTTCGGCCAGTTCGGTCACGTGGTGCGTCGTAACCTCAACATGCTGTACATCATCGAGAACAACGGCGTGTATGGCCTCACCAAGGGCCAATTCTCGGCCTCGGCGGATCCCGGCAGCAAGGCCAAGAAGGGCGAGGTCAACGTGATGCAGTCGATTGACCCCGTTGCCACCGCGATTGCGCTGGGCGGAAGTTTCGTGGCGCGCGGGTTTTCCGGTGACCGCGACCAGCTGGTGCCCCTGATCAAGGCGGGCATCCGCCACGAGGGCTGTGCCATCCTCGATGTGATTTCGCCTTGCGTGACCTTCAACGACCACGAAGGCTCGACCAAGAGCTATGCCTACACCCGCGAGAATTATCACCCGGCGATTTACACGGACTTCGTTCCACCGGCTGAGCAGATTACTGCCGAATACCAAGAGGGCGAAACGGTTTCCGTGACCCTCCACGATGGCAGCCGGATCCGCCTGCGCAAGGCGGATGACAAGTACGACCCCTCCGAGCGCGCCACCGTGATGAAGTACCTCGAAAAGCACCGCAAGCGCGGCGAGGTGGTGACCGGGCTGCTTTACATGAACGAAGAACTGCCGGAAATGCACGCCATTTCAAATACCGAGGCCACACCGCTGGCGCGGCGCGCCTTTGCCGATCTCAGCCCCGGCGCCGAAGCGCTGGCCAGGCTGCAGAAGGGGATGCGGTGATCGGGATCAGCGAAGCCTGACGCCACGCCGATTTGAATCCCATGGGGCGGTGATCGTGCTCAAGTCGGGTTTTCGCGCGCTCCTCAGGCAATTCATCAGGCTCGGTCTGTACGGCGCCGCCGGTGTCGTTCTTACGCTCCTGGTTTTTTTTATCGTTTACCTCGACAGCAGGCCCGACTTGCATTCCTGGCATCTCGCTGAACTCGACGCGGAATACACTGCTGACTCGGATATCACCAGCTTCGCCGAGTACCTAGCACTGGAAGACCGGCTGTTCAGGCAACTCGAAGAGCGCGTTTTCGCAAGGACTGTGCCCGTCGCCGAGGACAGGATCAATCGTTTTCAGTCGGGCAGCCTGTCCGACCCTTCGCGCTGGACGCCAAACTGGAACCGCAGCTTTGAATGGCCGGCGGACGAACCGCGCGCGTCGGTGCTGCTGCTTCACGGCCTGTCCGATTCGCCCTACAGTCTGCGCGCCATCGGGCTTCGACTCCATGGGGAAGGCGCGCATGTGCTCGGGCTGCGCATTCCAGGGCATGGCACGGCGCCGTCTGGCCTGGTCACGGTCCATTGGCAGGACATGGCCGCAGCCGTAGGGCTTGCGGTCGATCACCTCAAGACCCGAAACCCGGGCATCCCGCTGTATATCGTGGGCTATTCCAACGGTGCGGCACTTGCCGTGCACCATGCGCTCGCGGCAATGGAGGACCCCGAGATCCCACGAGCAGACCGGCTTGTACTTCTTTCCCCCGAGATCGGCGTGGCGTCGGTGGCGGCCTTTGCGGTCTGGCAGGGCAGATTGGGTTACGTGTTAGGCCTCGACAAGCTGGCCTGGAACAGCATCGAGCCCGAGTACGATCCGTTCAAGTACAACTCTTTCGCCATCAACGCCGCCGACCTTTCCTACCGCATTACCGCCGAGATCCAGCGCCTGCTGGGGCTGCGTATAAAGCGCGGCGAAATTGGCAAAATGCCGCCGGTCCTGGCGCTGACATCGGCCGTGGACGCCACGGTGCGGGCGCAGGACCTGGTGGCGCACCTGTTCAATCGCCTGGAGCCTGCCGGGCATGAACTCGTGGTCTATGACATCAACCACAAAGCCGGGGTCAACACGCTCCTGCGCTGGAGCCCGACCGAGATGAGATCCTTGCTCGAACAGGGTGCCGGCCAGCTTTTTACGCTGAGCCTGGTCACCAACGACAAGGTACACCACAGCACCGTGCACCTGCGGGCCTGGGCGCCGGGGCAACAGGGATCGACTGAGACGCCGCTTGGCCTGCTGTGGCCGGATGACGTGTATTCGCTGACCCACGTCGCCCTGCCTTTTCCGCCAGGCGACCCGCTTTACGGTGGTGAGCCTTCGCAACCCAGCCCGGGCATTCGGCTCGGCAATATCGCCATGCATGGCGAGCGCGGGGTATTGCAGGTCACACCGGCCGCCATGCTGCGCCTGAGATGGAACCCGTTTTACGACTGGCAGGAGGAGCGCATCGTCCGATTTCTTGGGTTGGCGGACCCGGCGCCGGACTCGCCCTGAACGGTGGTGACCGGGCTTGCTGCCCTTTAGTGGTGTCGGGCCGCCCGGTGTATCAGCATGACCAGCACAAAACCGAACACCATCAGCCCGATTGAAGCGAAAAAGGTGGTGTCGATGCTCGATGGCCACACCGGGCTTGCCGCGATCAGCTTGTCCTCGCCGCGAATGGTCTCGTAAATGCGCTCCTGGAACGGCCAGATGATCCACAGCGAGCCGATCAGGATGCCCTTGATGAAGAGCAGCGTGGACTGGTGGTAACGCTCCAGCAGCCACAGGATGGCGCGCGAAAACACCACCAGGCCGGTCACGGCGCCGCCGATGAACGTCAGGATGACGGACAGGTCCAGCGCCCCCAGGGCGGCGACGATGTAAGCGTATTTGCCCATGATGAGCAGGATAAAAGAGCCCGAAATGCCCGGCAGCAGCATGGCGCTGATGGCGACAAACCCGCACAGGAAGATGAACCACCAAGTGGCAGGCGTTTCCAGCGGCACCAGGTTCACCACCGCGAGACCTGCCGCTACGCCGAAAAGGGTCACCAGGATCTGCCGGGCGCCGTAGCGCCGGACCTCGCCCATCAGGACAACCACTGAAGCCACGATGAGGCCGAAAAAGAGACCGTAGACCTGTTCGGGATGGGTGACGATCAGCGTCGGCAGCGGCACGATACGGGTGAAGAAAAGGATGGCGACGACGATTCCGATTGCGAGCGGCACGAGAAAAGCGAGGTCGTTACGCGCCAGCGCAGAGCCGACACGAAGGCGCAGGAGGTCGGCAAGCCAGGCCCGGTCGAAGGAACGAATGGCGGCAAGAAGGCGTTCGTAGATACCCAGAATGAGTGCCATGGTGCCCCCGCTGACCCCCGGGATGATGTCCGCCGTGCCCATGCAAAATCCCTTGCCGAAATTGAGCAAGTGACTCAAGCCAATGTCTGAACCCTTGTTCTGCCCGCCGCTGTGCGATGGCATTGGCTGGCTCAAGGTGAATCACTCCCCGAGGATCCCGGACGCCAGGCACCAATAATGCGGCGTAGTTCGTCGAGTCCGTCGGTCAGGGCCGCTGGCCCCGGCTGCAGGATCAGCGCTGACTTGATCTCGAATATCTGATTGTGGCGGACGGCCGGAATATCTTCCCAGCCTGCGCGTGCCGCGACCTTTTCGGGGCGGAACTTCTTGCCGCACCACGAGCCGATGATAATGTCGGGCTGCCTGCGGGCCACCTCGAGCGGATCCGCGATGATGCGATTCTTGCCCAGCGATTCCCTGGCGTTGTCGGCAAAGGCGTCGCGCCCTCCCGCCAGCCCGATCAATTCAGACACCCAGCGAATCCCTGAAATCAGCGGTTCGTCCCACTCCTCGAAGTAGACCATTGGGCGGTCGGCTTCGGGCGGTAACATGGCGCGCAGGTGAAGGGCCTCGTGTTCCCATTCGTCGACCCAGTCCAGCATGTCGCTGGCCCGGCCGACCAGCGAAGCCAGTTGCACCATCATGTTGAGGATTTCCTCGACGGAGCGGTGATTGAAGATATGCACCTCGACGCCCTTGCGTATCAACTCCGCGGCAATATCGGCTTGCATGTCGGAGAAGCCGAGCACGAGGTCGGGCTTCAGGTCGAGGATCTTGTCGATCTTGGCCGAGGTGAATGCCGAAACTTTGGGCTTTTCCCTGCGTGCCTCCGGCGGGCGAACGGTGAAGCCGGAAATGCCGACGATGCGGTCCTGCTCGCCAAGCAGGTACAGCGTCTCGGTGGTCTCCTCGGTCATGCACACGATGCGTTTGGGGTAGCGGTCCACCCCATCATTATGCAACGAGCAGGGGGCGAGTAAAGCGACCCGGCTCAGTTGCAGTTCAGACCGGCGAGCACATGCCTCTCGATGAGCTGGGCGGTCTGTTCGTGCATGCCGCGTTGGTTGTAATGCCGCCGGCAAGGGTCGTCACCGACTTCATCGCCGAGCGGGTGTCATTGAGGATCCCCGGCCCGCCCCCTTCGTAGTATCGCTCGAATATCCGCTTCCCACCGAGCGACACCAGCACGCTGGTGGTCTGTGGGAATTCCGCATCGATCGTGGACTGGGTTAGTGCTGCAAGCGGCCCCGGATCCGATG
>JBFHEJ010000151.1:0-6122 GCA_041584255.1 Lysobacterales bacterium | reverse complement strand
CAGGCCCAGCAGGAACAGGAGGAAGATGATCCCGACGTGCGCCATGTCGGCGATGAGGTGGGTATCGGATACCCAGCCCGCGCCCCAGGGACCCAGAATCACGCCGAGGACGATGTAGCCGACGATCAGGGCTTGGCGCGCATAAAGCGCCAGCGTCGCCGTCACGGCGGCCCCGGTGAAGATCAGGAATAGCGTGAAGACGATGGATTCTTCAGGCACGCCCCGATTCTATCCTGGCCCGTGTATCGCCGCAGTGTCCTGGCGCAACATGTGGGCCCGGCGCTACCGCGCCTGTCGGTGCCAGCGATCGACGAGGTCATCGACATCGATTTCGATGTCTTCTTCCTGCCAATAAGTGGCGTAGTCGATGGACGGTGAATTGGGAGGCGGCTCGGGCATCGTGACCTGGAATCGAACCGGCATGGGCACGGCCTCGCCCATGGCAATGGCCTCGCCACGAGACAGGGAGGTCAGCGCCGCAAAGGTACCCCGGGCTGCATCGGGCACCATGGCGCGAACGTATTCCTGGTCGTCTGGATTGGCGATGCGCAGGCAGACGAATGTGCTGCACTGCGACAGCACAGTCTCAGAGAGATCGTGGGGCCGCTGCGTGACCACGCACAAACCCACCCCGTATTTTCGCCCGTTCTTGGCGATGAACTCGATGGCGCGCCGCGAACGCCGGAACTTGCGGGATTCTTGCCGCGGAATGTATTGGTGGGCTTCCTCGCAAATGAGATAAATCGGGAATTCGGCGCAGCGCGGGTTCCAGAAATTGAACTCGAACGCCATGCGGCCCACGAGGGCGGTGACCATCGGCACCACGTCGAACGGCACCGCGCTGAGGTCGAGCACGGTGATGGCGGCACGACGCTGGCCGAGGCCAACGAAGTCCCGCATGAGATCGGGCAGGGTTTCGGTGCTGGTTCGTTTCTTGGGACGAAGCAGGAAATCGTAACGGGTATCGTTGATCATGCTGTTCATGCGGATCAGCATATGGTCGAAGCGTCCGTACAGCGCTTCCTTTGTCTTGCCGAAATCCGCCGTGCGCTCGTTGGCGGACTTCATCCGCACCATCAGTTCTTCGATGTCGTAGTACACCGGCGAATCCACGGTGATGTTGCCCAGATCGAGATGCTTGTTGGCCTCGCGTTTCAAATCCAGCATCGTGGCGCGCATGTATGCTGACTGGATGGAGGCGTCCGGGTCTTCTTCATCAATGAACAGTTCCACCTGTTCCTCGAAAGTGAGCATCCAGTAGGGTAGCTCGAGTTCTTTGGCCTGGACACAGCGCACCTTGCTCATCGGGAACGGTGAGATGGTCGTGGAGTCATCCTGCTTGTGGCTGTACTCGCCGTGAAGGTCCATCAGCACGATGTGGGTATTGGGCATGGCCTTCAGTGTCGACTGGATGAAGCTCGTCACGGACCAGGATTTACCCGAACCTGTCTGGCCCAGGATGGCCGTATGTCGGCCGTAAAACGCACCGGCATCGAAATAGATGTTGGTGTTGGCGGAAGCGCTCAGTGTGCCGACCTTGAATCCGCCGGTACTGAAGCCACCGAACACGGTCGCGAGACGGCGTTCGCTGGCCACGTGAACCTCCGCACCGGTCGTCGGGTAGTTGCGGACACCGCGATCGAAGGTGTCCTCGCCAAAGAATTCACCCATCGGCGCCAGTTGCGCCATGTAAACGGTCTCGCCCGCAGCGTCGACGTCTTCCCAAAGGCTTTCCAGCATGACGAGAATCTCGTGGCCGGCTTGCTTGACGATTTGATAACTGCCCACCCTTCCCGGGTGAAAAACCTCGTCCCCGATCTTTATTGATTCGCTAAATCCCTCCTCATCGCTGACCATCCGCGCACGAAAGAATGCGGCAGTAACCTCGACGACATGGCCGATGAGGGAGCTGTCTTGACTTAACATGGGTTGCCTCCTGCAGGACTACTCTCCCCGTTTGTCCCACATTATGCTTCTTATTTATCAATAATGTCCAAGCCAAACTTCAACGGTGAAAGTAGATTTTTCGAGCGGCACGGCTCAATAGAGGGGTCGATAACAAAACGTTGAACAGCCAGTCGCCCGGCATGTGGTCGAATGCGATCCGCAGAAGACGCTTTGCGCCGAAGCGTGGATACTCCAGAACCACCATTTTTGCCGGGTCCGGCGACCGCCCTGAGAGGAAGTCGGCGATGGCGTGACCGCAAGCCAGGCCGTAACGGAGGGCGGTATGGATTCCACCCGCAGTCAGCGGCGATACCATACCCGCCGCGTCGCCCACGAGCAGGACTCTTGTGTCAGCATGCGGACTGACCAGGCCGCCGCAGGGAATGGGGCCGGCCCTGACGGAGTCGGGGCAGGTATCGCGCAGGTTCACTACCGCAGCTATTTTCTGCCGCAAGGCGTCCATCGCTGTCTTGAGCCCCGCTGATCCTCCGCTGCCGCGCCTGGCCAGTCCGACCTGGATATGGTCGACCCCCTGCAGCGCCCATGCGATGTAGCCCGGGGCCAGGCGGCGATCGAGGAAACAGTGAAGCGCATCGTTCTCCGCGAGGCGCGCGCCGTTTTGCCTCAGTGCGTACTCGTACTCGATACCATGCAGGAGCTGGCTGTTGCGGCCAAGGCCGAGTGCCCCGGCAACCGTTGAATGCGTTCCGTCAGCGCCCACCAGGAAGCGACAACGCCCGTATTGCCCGAGGTCCCAACCAGCCGTGTCACGTTGCGCGCCCTTGAACGGCGACCCCAGCCGGATTTCAGCGCCCGCCTCCAAGGCTTGCGCGGTGAGCCAGCGCATCACTCCCGGGGTATCGGTCGCGAGGAAATAATATCCCGGAGCCTCAAGGCGCACGCTCCTCAGGTTCGGCGCATACAATCTGACCGCGGGAATTTTCCGCCATAACCACGGCTTCAGACCGTCAAGCGCCGCAAGGTCCTCAACGGCCTCCCTGACGATAATGCCGGTGGTGCGGAGCTTTTCGCAGGGGCTTGCCTTTTTCTCCAGCAGCTGCACGCGGAATCCCCTGCCGGCCACCGCCGTGGCGCAGGAAAGACCGGCGAAGCCAGCGCCGACGATGGTGCAGTCGTAGGTTTCTGAGGGGTTGGACATGGCTGGCGCGATTGTGCGACCTGGCGGGGGCGAGGCGGCGGCGGAAAGGGGGCAAATCGGGGCAAACCCGGGCAGCAGACCGGGAGGCAAACGCGTTACAATAGGCGCCGGAATTCTCCATACAGCTCCAAGCAAATCCTGAATCCAACATGAAACCCAAGATTCGGCCGCACAGCCCGAATTTTTCCTCCGGGCCGTGCCGCAAACGACCGGGCTACGACGTATCGTCGCTGAGGCTCGACACACTCGGCCGGTCCCACCGTGGGAGTCCCGGCAAAGAACGGTTGCGCCTGGCCTGCGACAAGACCGCCAGCGTTCTCGGGTTGCCCGAAGGTTTCCGTGTCGGCATCGTTCCGGCGTCCGATACCGGCGCCGTCGAGATGGCACTCTGGTCCCTGCTCGGTCCCCGGCCGGTTGACGTATTCGCGTGGGAATCCTTTGGGCTCGGCTGGAAGGCTGACATCTGCGATCACCTCGGACTGGAGGACGTGCGCTGCTTTACAGCAGATTACGGTGACTTGCCCGACCTTGGACAGGCGAATCCCGATCACGACATCGTATTCACCTGGAATGGCACCACCTCCGGTGTGCGGGTGCCGGACGGTGAGTGGATCAGCAACCGGCGGCAGGGCCTGACCATCTGTGATGCGACCTCGGCCGTGTTCGCCATGCCCCTGCCGTGGGACAAGCTGGATGTAGTCACCTTCAGCTGGCAGAAGGTCCTGGGCGGTGAAGCCGCTCACGGCATGCTGATACTCTCGCCCCGCGCCGTCGAGCGGCTCGAGAGCCATCAGCCCCGCTGGCCGCTGCCAAAAATTTTCCGTCTGACCAAGGGCGGCGAACTGAATGAAGGAATCTTCCAGGGCTCGACCATTAACACGCCGTCGATGCTTTGCGTCGCGGACTTCCTGGACGCACTGGAATGGGTTGAGCGTATCGGAGGGGTCGAGGAGACCATCAGGCGATCCGGGGCAAGCCTTGCCGCCATCAGCCGATTCGTCGACCAACACGAATGGATCCGGTTTTTGGCCGCGCGCCCTGAAACGCGCTCCAACACCAGCGTGTGCCTGGCGCTCGACCTCGCGGCTGGCGCCATCAAGTGGCTGGTGAAGATGCTGGCTGACGAAGGCGTGGCCTACGACATCGGCGCCTATCGCGCGGCCCCGCCCGGCCTTCGGATCTGGTGCGGCGCGACGGTCCCGACCGAGGATGTAGAAGCCCTGATGCCTTGGTTGGAATGGGCACATGAAGAGGTATGTGAAAAGGTGAACAATGTTTAGGGTGCAGGTCTATAACAACATCGCGGCGGCAGGCCTTGCATGCTTCAAAGGCGGCGAGTTCGAGGTCGGCAACAACTTTGACGAACCTGACGCCATTCTGCTGCGAAGCCACAAGCTCCACGACATGAAAATCGCGGGTAACCTGCTGGCCGTCGCCCGCGCGGGTGCGGGGGTCAACAACATCCCGATTAAACGTTTGACGCCCAGCGGCGTGGTCGTCTTCAACACACCCGGCGGCAACGCCAATGCGGTCAAGGAACTGGTGGCTGCCGCGTTGCTGCTGGCGTCGCGCGACATCCTGGGCGGTTCGAATTATGTCCAGACTCTCAATGCCATTACTGACGCCGAAGAATTGGCCCGCCGTCTCGAAAAGGACAAGAAGCGTTTTGCCGGCTCCGAGATTGCAGGGAAGACCCTGGGCGTGGTCGGTCTCGGCGCCATTGGCTCCATGGTCGCGAATCTTGCGCTGGAGCTCGGAATGAAGGTGGCAGGCTTCGACCCCGCCATATCGGTTGAGGCGGCATGGCGGCTGTCGAGCCAGGTGCAGAAAGTCGATAACCTGGAAACGCTACTCAAGAAGTCGCATTTCATCAGCCTGCACGTGCCGGCCAACGAGCACACCCGACACATGATCGATGCGCAGGCCATCGCGCAATTCAGAAATGGTGCCCGGCTCCTCAATTTTTCACGTGAGGAGGTGGTGGACATCAAGGCCGTTATCGAGGCGCTGGATTCTGGCCGGCTGGCGGCATACATCACGGACTTTCCCGTGCCCGAGTTGCTGGGCCGCAATGACGCGCTGCTGCTTCCTCACATCGGCGCCAGCACGCGCGAGGCAGAAGAAAACTGCGCGGTCATGGCCGCCACGCAGCTCATCGAGTTCCTGCGCAACGGCAACATCGAAAATTCAGTGAACTTTCCCCGCACCCGCATGAGCCGCAACGGCGGTCACCGGATAACGTTCTGCAACCGCAACGTGCCGGCGGTCCTGGGGAGCGTTCTCGGGGTGCTGGCAGACCGAAAAATCAACGTCGTCGACATGGTCAACAAGAGCCAGGGCGACGTCGCGTACAACATCGTGGACGTCGAGTCCCAGCCGTCTGCAAACGTCATCAGCGAAATTGCGGCGGCGGAAGGGGTGATCAGGGTACGTGAGGTCTGATCCAGCGCGGAGCTTTGCGCATGCGGCGCCTGTGCATCTCTTGTAAGATGCGAAACTCACGAGTGCAGAAATATTTCCGGACGTCCCCATGAAAGGACTCAAACTCCTCGTTCTTCTGTTCCTTGTCGGCACCTGCCTGCCCGCCCAGGCTCAAAGTATCGATCAGTCGAGGGGTGTCGACCAGGATGTCGATTACAGCCGCCTGACGAAGTTCGGACCCTGGGACGACCGGAATTACGAGCTCGTCAGGTCCGACCTTGCCTACCTGTCCGATGATGAAGCCGAGCTGGCCGACCCGATTCCGGCTTTCTTCCGCGTCGAACTGCGCAAGGAATTTCCGCACCTGCGCAGGTCGGGACCGGCCCAGTATCCGCGTGCTGCCGTGCCGCTTTTCTACAAGCGCTACGGAGGGCTGCTCCGTGACGGCGAACTGATTGATGGAGGCGGAGAGTACAGCGAGGGACAATCGAGCCCCGGCGAAGGGCTGGTCAACACCGAAATCCAGCTCAACCAGGTCCTGGGCGCCAACGAGGTCACCGTTGAAATCAACCCGGGCAACCCGTTGCAGGCGGTG
>JBFHEJ010000150.1:0-6128 GCA_041584255.1 Lysobacterales bacterium | reverse complement strand
TACCGCCTGGCGCAGCAGTTCAGGTGGAAGCAGGCCCTGGGCCAGGACAAAATCGTGAAAGTCTTTCTGAACAAATTGGTCGCGAAGGGCAATTTCGGCCTCGGCGCGAAGCCGCATCATGTTCAGGTATCCAAAGTAATACGAAGTGGCCTGACCTGGCGCGCGGAAGGTATAGCGATCGACTTCCGAGCCTGCCATGGCGGCCGAGATTCCGACTTCGTCCATCAGCAGGTCGCTGGCGGCGTCAGGCTCGAGCAAACCGAGGTTGAGCATGGGATCGAGGAAGGCGCGCGCAGCGCGAGCCAGCCGTGCCTGCAAGGAGAACAGCTGTCCTTCCAGAGGTAAATAAGGTTTCATGATGGCCTCCGCGTACAACCCCCAGCCTTCCACATTGGCGCTGTTGAACGCGTAAATGGCCCGTGCCTGCGAGACCCCGCCCTCGATCATGGCGGTGAACTGCAGTTCATGGCCCGGGCGGGCTTCGTGCACCGCCAGCGTCCAGGTCACACCGTCGTGGGTCCAGTCGTCCATCGCTGCGCCGTCTTCCCCGGCGGTCGGGTCGCTGGTGACCAGGACAAACTCGGCCGGCTGCCCGGTGTTGCCGATCAGGGGCGGGGGGCTCAGGAACGGTGCGGGCATGGCGGAAGCTTCGGCCTCGGTGGCCATTCGGAGTGCCGCGTCCCGCACAGGCAGAGAAATAATCTCCTCCTTGCGGATAATTTCTTCGAGCTGTGCCAGCCGCTCGTGATATAGCGGAAGGACTTCTGGAAGCGGCACCTGGTCTTTTTTCAGCAGCCTGATCACATCCCTGTAATCGGCCGACTCGAGACCACGCTGCGCGGCGATCTGACGGGCGATGGACTGCATCTCGTTCTGGATCTCCGCAAACCCGATTTGTGCCGTCCTGATCAGTTCTCGCGGATCCGTGTCGACACCAAAATTTTTCAAGTTGTCAGCGTAAATCTCTGCTGGCAGGCGGTGACTCTCCCGGGCGCGAGGTGACATTTCTGCCCTAAGCCAGTCGGCGTATTCGGCGACCTGCTGCTTGAGCAATTGCAGATCGTCTTCCCAGCCCTCCAGCCCGGATTCCATGAAGATATCGGTGAGCCCGGACATGTATCGCTGTGCATTGTCGAGATCGTTATCAAGCTGACCCCGGTACGGCCCGATGAGACCGGCTTCATCGAACCGCTCCACGCTCCTGGCACGCGCCATTTCGGTGAGCGGTTGGTAGCCATCCGCCTGGCCGGTGTAGCGCTTTAGACGCGTGAGTGCGGCCGGGTAGCGTTCGGCCGGCACCCTGGGGTCGAGCAGGCTGCGGAACCCGAAAAAAAAGGTCGCGGGCACGTCAAAGTACGGCAGCATGTAGCGGTGGTTCAACTCGGCGCTGGTCGCGGCGTCTTCGAGCGCCTGGATCAGGATCTCGATATCCTGGCGCACCTTGGGGTGCTCGGTTGTGCCCAGCGCTTCACTCAGCCATGCGATTTGGGCTGACCTGCTGGCCATGCGGCGCTGGTAAAGATTCCCGCCCAGATCGAGGACATCCTCGTCAAAGCCAAGCACGCCCTGGCCGGCGACAGCTTCGGGGGTAAATTGGGCGGCCTCTTCCAATACCGCGATGGTATAGCGGTTGCTTTCCTCAACCCACGGCGCCGCCGCCGCAGTGGCCGATAGCGCAATCGAAAGCGCGATTAATAACAAGAGCCGTGTGAATTGGTTGGGAACCATGGTCATTTACCCTGGAAAGTAATTGAAAGTCGACGCGCGAGGTTAGGCGATTTGCCGGGGCTGCGCCAATCCCTTTGGTCATGGCCGCGCCGAGGCGTGGCTCAGAATCGGTAGCGTGCCTGAACCCGGATGACGGTGACCCCGTAATCCGGGCTCTCCGCGCCAAAGCTGAGGATATTGGGAATGCCGTCCGGTTCGATACCGTCGAGGGCCCAGTCGGTGCTGTCATACTTTTCGTGCTCGACATGGAACCTGAGACCCCAGCGATCGCTCCAGCGGTAATCGATCCTCAGGCGAAAGTTGTCAAGGTCAGTGGTGAGTGTGGGGAACGGCGGCTCACCCGCGGCGGTGTCGGTTGCAATGTCGCCATCGGCGTCGGAATGAACGTAATCGAAGCCGAGTTCGGTGCGCTCATTGAGCCGCGCAGTTATTCCCAAACCGAGGGTGAAAAAGCGGTCCTCGGTCGTGGCGAGCCAGCGGTCCAGGGACAATTCCTCGGCACTGGCCTGGGTGGCGTTAAAGTCATCGAGGCTGGCAAATAGGTAAGCGGTGATCGCATCATTCGGCGTCCACCCGGCGTCGATCGAAATGCTTTGCTCCTCACTCTCCAGAAGCCCAAGGAAGCTCTCGTCGTAGTCACCCTGGCTGTGCTTGTAGGCCAGGTTCAGGGTAATTTCCGGCGCCGGAAAGAAATCGAGGTCCAGCCGCAACAGGTCGTGGTCGCGGCTCGCCAGGTTGAATTTCCGCAACAGCGGATGCTCAGTCAGGCTGAAGTCCGGCACCTGGACATAGGGCTCGCCGTCGCGGTCGGAGTGTTCAAACCGGGCGCGAATTTTCATCCATTCGGATGGCGAGAGCGCGGCCTCCGCGAACCAGCCGACCTCGTCGGTTTCAGCGACCGACTGCAAAGTACGCTCGTACTGCTCCCAGTCGATCCCGGTTCGTAGCCTGAGGCCGCCGGACGTTCGATAGCGCAGGGCAACCGAAGCCTGGTCACGTTCGAAGCTGTATGGGCGATTTGGGCGGGGGTCACGCTCCAGGAAATCCGTGATCACCGGTGTCCAGACGTCAACCGGCGTCTTGTTGTCGCGCTCATCGTGGTCGAGGCGAACCGTCAGGTCCAGCCGACGTGCCAGGCGCGCTGTCAGTTTCCCGCCCAGGTCGACCGTTCCAACATCGACGCGGCCGTCCGCCGTCAGACGCGGCAGCGGCAGGTCTGAAAATTCCGGATTGATCGAGTAGGGCAGCAGCGCATCGTCCTGTTCCATGCGCCCCACAGCGGCCCGTCCTGACAAGCGCACTCCGGGCGAGGGCGCCCAGGCGCCGGCCAGGTCGAAGCGGTAGAACTGGTTGTCGGGCTCAAGCGACGCCCGCAGCACATCCGTCCCGGGCAGGGGTGTAAAGGGGTTTTGCCAGGTCACCGATTTGACGGCGTTGTCGAATTCCGACCCGGAAAAACCCAGCCGCCAGTGAGCGCGTTTGCCGGCGTGGTTGACTGCGAGTTCTAATCGGTTTGTGGAGAAATCGACCGGCACCGGGAAGTGGCTGGCGTTGATGGTAAACACGCCGGCCCCGAAAGGCCGCGTGCCCTGCTTCTCCTGATGCTGAAAGTTCACTTCGTACGACCAGCCAGAGGCCGGTTTCCACTCCACTCCGGCGTCATAGATCTTGCGGCTTGTCATGAGGTTCACCGGGCGCAGTGTGGCAGTGAGGCTTTGCATTCCGCTCGTGGTCGGGGCTCGCAGCCAATTGGCTGGAAGCGTGAGCTCATTGCCGCCCACACCCAGGTAGGGAGATAGCGTGCCATAACCGCGGTACTTGGGTATCTCCCGATAACCCAATGCCGCCGTGTAGCGGCCGCGTTCGCCGCCGCGGATGTTCAGGTAGCGGCTGTCGATGCCAAGATTGCCGCCTTGCACGTCAACAAATCTTCCCGCCTCGTCGTGGTAGCGTGCCGTCCCGTCCAGGGCAATGAAGCCGCCTTCCTCATCCAGGCCCCGGTAGTCCGCGAATTTGTTGGAGGCGTCGCTCACCCAGCCCGCGCCAAAATCGATTTCGCCGGTCCAGCCGAACCGATAGGGGCACAGGGCACAGGTCCAGCGCGAGGTATCGATCGACTTTTCTGGTTGTTCAGAGGCAATTGACTGGCCGGAAAGACCGGCGCAGAGGCAAAACACAGTTGAAATTACAACAGTAGCTCTCATCGGTGCAGCGTCACACCGGCGGGGTGGTTGGAGCCATGCGGTTCGGAGTGGCAGTTGAGACAGGCTCGGCCCAGCATGAAGCGGTTGTGCTCAGGGCTTTCCGCCAGGCCGGGCGTGTAGGCCACGCTGGGGTGCTCGGTCGGCGAATGGCATTGCTGGCACAGCAGCGGCGGGCGTGTGGTCAGCATTGCGTCGTGATTGCTGCCATGCGGGCGGTGGCACAGGCTGCAGTCCTCGGAGGCGGGCGCATGCTCCCACAGGAAGGGGCCGCGTTTCTCCGCATGGCAGGTATAGCAGGTCTCGTTGACCGTGGCTTCGCGCAGCAGGAAATCGTTATCGCCGGCATGTGGGTCGTGACAGTCGCCGCAGGCCATCTGGCCGAATCGCAACGGGTGGTTGCTGCTGCGGAAGGTGGCGGATTGCTTGTCCTGGTGGCATCCGAAGCAGGCTTCCTGCTGGGCAAGCGGTTCAAAAACGCGATCAGTCTCGCGGTGCACCTGGTGGCAGGCGGCGCAGGGCACGGCTTCCGCTTCGTGCGTGCTGTTGAACCAAGCCAGTCTTCCGTGCGACTCATGACATGTGAGACAAACAGCATTCTGTTCACTCGCCGGTGTGCTTGCTTTGACCCCGAAGTTAATGGCAGGGCCCACGCTTCCGCCGCCGCGCTGTGAGCGTGCGTGGTCTTTTCCTGGCCCGTGGCAGGCTTCACACTGCAGGTCGGCAAATGGCGCCGCCGGGTCGGTTCGCGCGGCATGGGGCGTTGCAAAAATGGGCGTTGCATCGCGGGCCATGCCTTGGTTGTGGCAAACGATGCAGGAATCGGCCCCAAGGCGGCTGAATTCGTCGGTCGCCGGGAATTCCACTTCGGCGGGCGCGGATGCCATTTGGTATTCCGCCCTTTCTTGCCCGCCGAGGCTGATGGCAAAAAGTAATGCGACCGCCGCGATGGCGGTCAGCAGTGGTCGGTTGTGCAGTTTCTTATTCAAGCCGGGTCACTATCCCAGAATTGCCAAAGCAGATGTCGAACGCGTCGTTTTTCCTGTAAGTAGACGGCGGTCTGAGTAAAGTTCAGCCCATGACACGTTGCAAGACATGACACATTCCAAGAAATTTTGGCGACGACTCATTATTCCTGCGTTTCTGTTGCAGACAGCATTCAGCCTGATGGCAGAACCGGCAACGGAGGCCGAAACAGCAATCTGTGTCGGCTGCCATGGGGAAGGCGGCGTTTCGATGAACCCGATGGTGCCGACGCTGGCGGGTCAACCCTATTCCCTCATCGAAGACAATCTCTTGGCGTTCCGCGCGGGCAGGCGGGCCTGCGCCCCGGGTCGCAACGCCGGCAGTGCGGCGGCTGTACTGGCTCAGACGATGTGTACGGCCGTGGCGCAGTTGAGCGATGAGGACATCGCGGACCTCGCCCGGTACTTCGAGTCACAGCAATTCGAAGCAGCTGACCAGTCTTTCGACTCGGAGCTGGTGGCACGGGGGGCTCAATTGCACGTCGAACACGGTTGCGAGCGCTGTCATGCCGACGGCGGGCGAGAGACTCAGCAAATGGCGCCGGTGCTGGCCGGGCAGTGGCTGCCATACCTCCAGAGGGCAATGCACGACCTGCGGAGTGGCGCGAAAAAGGGTCCAAAGGAAATGAATTCGGCCATCCGTGAGCTCAGAGATGGCGAAGTGGAAGCCCTGTTGAATTACTATGCCAGTGCTTCACAACCGGGAAACTGATCATGCAGGAATCCGTTCGCATCCCTGGCTCGACTGGCCAGCAACTGGCCGCTGTCCTTCACGCGCCCAACGCAGGAAAGCCGCGCGCCTGGGCACTGTTCGCCCATTGTTTTACCTGCACCAAGAACATCCGCGCAGCAGTGGACATCGCCGAGGCGCTTTGTGGCGAGGGCATCGGTGTGATTCGATTCGATTTCACCGGGCTGGGGCAAAGTGAAGGGGATTTTTCGGACACGCATTTTTCCAGCAATGTGCAGGACCTGATCGACGTGGCCGGGTACATGTCAGAACGGGAACAGGGCCCTCAAATCCTGGTCGGTCACTCGCTGGGCGGCACAGCGGTACTGGCGGCGGCACACCGGATCGAATCGGCCAGGGCCGTCGCGACCATCGGCTCACCTGCGGATGCAGAGCATGTCCTTCACCTCATCGAGGACGACCTCGAGACCATCCGGGAGGAGG
>JBFHEJ010000149.1:0-6166 GCA_041584255.1 Lysobacterales bacterium | reverse complement strand
TCATGGGGGTTAAGTTTGCTCCCCGCCGCTGGAAAGCAAGGCCGCGATCAAGCCATCGGCCAGCACCAGGTCGTCGGGCCGGGTGATCTTGATGTTGAGTTCCGAGCCCGCCACCAGTAAAGGCCGCAGGCCCAGGCGTTCCATCGCGGCGGATTCGTCGGTGGGTTCGATGCCGGCGTCCAGGGACTCGGCGATCGCTGTCGCCAATCGCACGGCAGGAAACATCTGCGGCGTCTGCGCACGCCACAAACCCTCACGATCGACGGTTTCCTCGACCCGCGGAACCCGCCCGGAGCGCTTGATCGTGTCGCTCAAAGGGACAGCCAGGATGGCCCCGTCCGGGCTGGACAGGCCGGCGGAAATCAGGTCGTCGAGGGATGTTCGGGGCAGACAAGGGCGCGCCGCGTCGTGCACCAGCACCCACGGTGGGGGTTCCGGCAAGGCGAGGATGTAACGAAGCGCGTTGAGGACGGACCGCGCACGGGTCGCTCCGCCCGCAACGGTCATGACGTCGGGAAATTCCGCGCGCAGCATGCTCTCGAAATAGCGGTCATCGGGTGAAAGCGCCACCGTGATGCCGGCAACCGCGGGATGACGCTGGACAGCGGCTATGGCGTGGGCCAATAGCGGGCGGCCGCGCAGGCGCGCGTACTGCTTTGGCACATCCGCACCGAATCGCTGGCTGAGACCTGCTGCGGGGATCAGGGCGTAAATCCGAGAGTCAGTCATGGCGGTTTGGGGAACAGCGAGCGACGTCAGGGCTGACGTTCATCCGCTGAGGTCTGTGCCTGGTCCTCTCCCGGGGGCGACGGCACCACCAGGTAGAATTCCTCGCCTTCGCGGATCATGCCCAGTTCACTACGGGCACGCTCCTCGACCGCGTCTAAACCCTCCCTCAGGTCCTCCACTTCGGCGCGCAATTGTTCATTACGCTCACGCAAGGCGGCATTCTCCCGCTCCTGTTCGGCGACCCGCTCGCGCAGCCGCTGAACATCACGATATCCACCCTCCCCTAGCCAGAGCTTGGCCTGCAGGGCCACCAGGAGCACGATCAGGATGGTCAGCAGGACGCGCATGGCTGTCTCAGGGTCGCCAGTTCCTGACGTGGGCGAGGGCCTCTCTTCCGGCATAGGCACCCCTCGAACCCAGCGCTTCCTCGATGCGCAGGAGCTGGTTGTACTTGGCCACCCGATCGGAGCGGCACAATGAACCCGTCTTGATCTGCGTCGCGGTGGTGGCGACGGCGAGGTCGGCGATGGTCGTATCTTCGGTTTCACCGGAACGGTGCGATATCACCGAACCGTAGCCGGCATCAGCCGCGAGGCTGATGGCATCCAGGGTCTCACTCAGGGTGCCGATCTGATTGAGCTTGATGAGAATGGCATTCGCGACCCCTTCGTCGATGCCGCGCCGCAAGATGGACGTATTGGTGACGAACAGGTCGTCACCGACGAGCTGGCAGTCCTCGCCCACCAGCTTTGTGAGCACCGACCAGCCGGCCCAGTCGTCCTCGGACATGCCGTCCTCGATGGTCACAATGGGATACTGCCGGACCCAGCCAGCCAGGTACTCGGCGAATTCCTCCGAGCCAAACGAGCGGCCCTCGGATTCGAGATGATAGGCGCCGTCACGGTGAAACTCGGATGCGGCGAGGTCGAGCCCCAGGTAGACGTCCTGCCCCGCACGATAGCCCGCCTTTTCCACGGCCTCCAGGATGACTTCGACGGCGGCTTCGTTGGACGGCAGATCGGGCGCAAAACCGCCCTCGTCACCTACGGCGGTCGCCAGCCCGCGACCATGCAGGACGCTCTTCAGCGCATGGAAAACCTCGACTCCGCAGCGCAAGGCCTCCGAAAAACTCGCCACGCCAAGAGGCATGATCATGAATTCCTGCATGTCGACGCTGTTGTCAGCGTGGGCGCCGCCATTGAGGATATTCATCATCGGCGCCGGCAACTGGAAGGGACCCGCAGCGTCTCCGGCAAGAGCGGCAATGTGTGCCCACAGGGGCATGCCCCGGTCTGCGGCGGCGGCGTGCGCCGCGGCGAGGGAAACACCCAGCAGCGCATTGGCCCCGAGTCGGGATTTGTTCTCGGTGCCGTCGAGCTCGATCATCTGCCGGTCGAGCGCGCGCTGGTCGGTAGCCTCAGCCCCGGCCAGGCCGGACGCAATCACCTCGTTGACGTTGCGCACCGCATCGAGCACGCCCTTGCCGAGGTAGCGGCTCTTGTCACCGTCTCTCAGCTCGATGGCCTCGCGCGTGCCGGTGGACGCGCCCGACGGCACCATGGCCCGGCCATGCGCGCCGTTTTCCAGCACGACATCGGCTTCCAGCGTCGGATTGCCGCGGGAATCGATGATCTCGCGGGCGTGAATGGATTGAATTCGGCTCATTGGGGGTTCCGTTTGCTGATTTCGTCGAGCCCTTTGAGGGTTTCGAGCAAGCCCTCCATCTGGTCCAGTGGCCAGGCGTTGGGGCCGTCGCTGAGGGCCTTTTCGGGATTCGGATGGGTTTCCATGAACAGCCCCGAGACGCCGACCGCAACGGCCGCGCGCGCCAGAACGGGAATGAACTCGCGCTGCCCTCCCGAGGACGTTCCCTGGCCACCGGGAAGCTGGACCGAGTGGGTGGCGTCGAATACAACCGGGCAACCGGTCTGCCGCAGTATGGCCAGCGAACGCATGTCACTGACGAGGTTGTTATAGCCGAACGAGGCGCCGCGTTCGCACACGAGGATCTGTTCATTGCCGGCGGACCTCGCCTTGTCGACGACGTTTTGCATTTCCCAAGGGCTGAGAAACTGCCCTTTCTTGATATTCACGGGTCGGCCCGCCTTGGCAACCCGCGTAATGAAGTTGGTCTGACGACACAGGAAGGCCGGCGTCTGCAGAACATCGGCCACCTCGGCGACCTGCGCCATGTCCGTGTCTTCGTGAACGTCGGTCAGCACCGGGACGCCCACCTGTTTCTTGACTTCGGACAGGATGCGCAGGCCCTCTTCGACGCCGAGGCCCCGAAAGCTCTCGATGGAAGAGCGATTGGCCTTGTCGAAAGAGGACTTGTAAATGAAGGGAATATCGAACCCGGCGGTGATCTCTTTCAGCTTCCCCGAGGTGTCAATCGCGAGTTGCTCGGACTCGACCACGCAAGGGCCGGCAATGAGAAAAAACGGGCGATCAGGCCCGGCCTCGAAGCCACATAGTTTCACAGCCGCGCCACCCCGGCAGGCAACTCCCCTTGCTGATGAACCAGAGCGGCTTCAATGAATCCGGTAAAGAGCGGGTGGCCGTCGCGCGGCGAAGAGGTGAATTCCGGGTGGAACTGGCAGGCCACGAACCAGGGATGCCCCGGAATTTCGATCATCTCGACCAGCATTTCGTCCATCGACATGCCGGCGAGCATCATGCCGTGCTTCTGTACATGGTCGCGATAATGATTATTGAACTCGTAACGGTGCCGGTGGCGCTCGGTAATAATCTCTTCGCCATACAGTTTGCGTGACAGCGAACCCTCGCGCAGCCGGCATTTCTGCGCCCCGAGCCGCATGGTGCCACCCATGTCGCACTGCTCATCGCGTTTTTCGACACTTCCGGACTGATCGAGCCACTCGGTAATCATGCCGATCACCGGGTGCGGACAACCGGGATTGACCTCGGTACTGCTGGCGCCTTCCAGTCCGCAGACATTGCGGGCGAACTCCACCACGGCCGCCTGCATGCCGTAACAAATGCCAAGGTAGGGAACACCATTTTCCCGCGCAAACCGGATGGCATTGACCTTGCCCTCAAACCCGCGCTCCCCGAACCCGCCGGGCACCAGGATGGCGTCGGCGTCACTGAGTTCGGACAGATCGCCCTGAATCAGGTCCTCAGATTCCACCGCTTTGATATTGACCTTGATGCGTTGCCGCAATCCGCCGTGGGCGAGTGCTTCGGTCAGCGACTTGTAGGCGTCGGCATGTTCAACATACTTGCCGACCATGGCGACGGTCACCTGGTGCCGCGTATTCCTGGTGCGATCGACCACTTCGTGCCAGTCCGACAGGTCGGCCTCGCACTCGGCCGTGAGTCCCAGCCGCTCGATGACGATGTCGTCCAGCCCTTCGCGGTGTAGCATGGCGGGAATGTGGTAGATGCCGTGTTCGCCGGCGTCCAGCGCCGTGATCACGGCCTTGGTCGGCACATTGGTAAACAGCGCAATCTTCTCGCGTTCGCTCTCGCTCAGTTCCTTTTCCGAACGGCACAGCAGTACGTCCGGCTGGATGCCGATAGAACGCAATTCCTTTACGGAGTGCTGGGTCGGCTTTGTCTTGATCTCGTCCGCGGCGCGAAGGTACGGGACCAGGGTCAGGTGCACATACATGGCGTCCCTGCCGTATTCCACGCCCAGTTGCCGGATGGCTTCGAGGAAGGGGAGTGATTCGATATCGCCCACGGTGCCGCCAATCTCGATCATCGCAACGTCGTACCCATCGGAGGCGCGCCTTATCCAGTCCTTGATTTCATCGGTGACGTGCGGAATGACCTGTACCGTGGCGCCCAGATAGTCGCCACGGCGCTCCTTGGCGATCACGTTGCTGTAAATACGGCCCGTGGTGCAGTTGTTGAGTTGGCTCATGCGGGTGCGTACGAAACGTTCATAGTGTCCCAGATCGAGATCGGTCTCGGCCCCGTCACTGGTCACGAACACCTCACCGTGCTGGAACGGGCTCATGGTGCCGGGATCGACATTGAGGTAGGGGTCGAGCTTTACCAGCGTCACGCTGATGCCGCGGGACTCCAGGATCGCCGCCAGTGACGCCGAGGAGAGTCCCTTGCCCAGCGAGGAAACGACGCCGCCGGTGACGAATACGAGAGATGCCATGCCAGAACCTTTGAATTTGAAAGCGGAGTAAGTTCTGGAAGCGTATTGTAACCTATGCGTGCCTCCCGTGTGTTTGAAAAATTAATGTACGAGCAGGCGGTTTAGCGACCGGTTTTTCACGCCGAACCCGTCTAAAGTCAGTTATGACCGTTCCGATTTTCATTGTTTGCCACAACAACGGCTGGATGGTGCGCAATACCGTCGAGGCGCTGCTCGGGCGTTTTGAAAACACAAGTTTGTTCATCACGGACGAGGCCTCAACCGCACCGCGCACGCTTCGAGTTCTGGATGAGTTGCAGGCAGATCATGGCGTCACCGTGCATCGCCACCTTCGCAATGTCGGCCCCAAGCGGGTGCGGCGTTACCCGCAATACTGGCGGGTACGGCGCAAACCCTTCATCCTCACCGATCCAGATCTCGACTTGTCGCGCTTGCCCTCCGATACCATCGACCTCATGCGTTCGGTGGCGGACGACCAGAATCTCCGCTGCGTCGGGCTGGCCCTCGATATTTCAGATCCGGATGATTTCCTGGACGGCCCTTACTTCGAGGGCAAAAGCATTGTCGAATGGGAAGCACGATTCTGGCGCGACCCGGTAGATCTTTCCCATTTGCGGCCCGATATCGAAGCCTGGTGGGCGCCCATCGACACCACGTTTGCGTACTACGACTTTTCGCGACCAAAAGTCCGGCAAATCCGCATCGCGGGCGAGTACACCGTAAGGCACCTGCCCTGGCACAAGAGCTATATCAAGTCACTCGATCCACGGGACTTTTCGGACTACTTCGCCAGGGAGCTGCCATTCGGCACGATCGCCCCGCTGGTTCAGGGTTTTATGGGCGAGCGCCCCAGCCGGGAAAGCCCGGCCGCGTCTCGCCACGATGAGACCAGTCGGTAAAGCGGAACGCCTGCAGTGGAGATTGGAAATCACGTGTGCCTCTCACCGGTCGTACGAACCGGATCGCCTCCGCCGATCGAATGCCGGGCCTTCACTGCAGACTGAAAATTTTGACCCAGCGGCCAATTGCGCAGCGACCCAGGGGGTGATTGCAGTTTGAATTCAATGCCACCAACATCCCCCTTGCTGCCAGGCACCAGCAAAACAGTCAGCAGGGCTGGACTCGGCGACCACGAAAGAGGATGGGCCCAGGGACACTGCACTCGGGGGCGCAATGGGAAGATACCCTGGCCGCAGATCTAATGGGTTTGCCCAGGCTGGGTGGCGACCCCGGAGGACGTGGCGCGCGCGATCGTCTTGCTCGCTTCACCTCTGCTTGCCGGACACCTTTTCTGCGCCATCC
>JBFHEJ010000148.1:0-6176 GCA_041584255.1 Lysobacterales bacterium | reverse complement strand
GTTGCCCGCATTGCAAGATTGCACTGTGGAGTCACTACGCGGGCCTCGGAGACCTGGCCAGTTTCGTGCGGGTCGGCACCCTGGACAACCCCGATCATTTCCCGCCGGACGTGCATGTGTTCACCGAATCCAAACAACCCTGGGTACCGCTCCCCGAAGGCGTGCCGGCTTTCGAGCAGTTCTACCGGCGCTCCGAAATCTGGCCGCAGGAAAGCCTCAAGCGGCGCGAATTACTGATTGCCAAACAGAAATAAAGAGGGTCCACCATGAAGCCTGGGTTTCTCGCTGCCATTGTTGCAGTCGTGTGCCTGGCGCCAAGCGCCAATGCGTTCGATGCGGCCGAAAACCGTGCCGCCATCGAGCGGGATTACCCGTACCTCGAGACGCTGTTTCAATATTTTCATGCCCACCCGGAGCTGTCGCTGCAGGAAGAAAACACCGCGCAGCGGTTGGCGGAAGAGCTTGACGCGGCGGGGTTCGAAGTAACCCGCGGCATCGGCGTCACCGGGCTGGTCGGCAGGATGGACAATGGCGAGGGTCCCATGCTGATGATCCGCGCCGACATGGACGGACTGCCGGTACTGGAGAAAACCGACCTGCCTTACGCGTCGCGAGCCCGCCAGGTCAACCTGGAAGGTGAGGAGATGCCGGTCATGCACGCTTGCGGCCATGACATGCATGTCACCACGCTGGTGGGTGTCGCCCGCCGCATGGCCGCCATCAGGGACCAGTGGCAAGGCACACTGCTATTGGTCGGTCAGCCGGCGGAAGAGGCGCTGGGCGGGGCCAGGCGCATGGTGGCCGACGGTCTTTACGACCGTGTGGGAAGGCCGGATTTTGCGCTGGCGCTGCATGTTTCCGCCGGGCAACCCTCGGGGTCGATCATCCTCAGCGAGGGCTTTGCCTATTCCAGCGCCGACACGGTGAACATCAAGGTTCACGGCATCGCCACCCACGGCGCGTCGCCCCACCTCGGCAGGGATCCGGTCGTCATTGCCAGCCAGATCGTGCTCAATCTGCAAACCATCGTGACCCGTGAAGTCTCGCCCATTGAGCCGGCGCTGATCACGGTTGGCGCTTTCAACGCTGGCACGGCCCCCAACGTAATCGCGGATCACGCCGACCTGCAGATTACGGTTCGCGCCAACAACCAGGAAACGCGGAAGCTCTTGCTCGACAGCATCGAGCGGGTGGCGATCAACACCGCACGAACGGCCGGCGTGCCGGAAGACCTGCTGCCCGAAGTCATTGTCGCAGACGACGGCGCTTCGCCCACCGTCAACGACACGCCGCTCGCCCGGCGGGTACGCGCGGCCATTGCCGCGGGCATGGGGGAAGACGTCTTCATCGAATTCAAACAGGGCGACATGGGTGCCGAGGATTTTCCCGATCTCGTCAACATCGATCCGCCGATACCCAGTGTCTACTTCGTGGTCGGCGGTACACCCCAGGCAGACCTGGATTCCGGTGACTGGGCGGGACACCATTCGCCGCTGTTCAGAATCGACCCCGAGGGTTCGGTCACGGCCGGCGTGGAAGCGATGACCCTGGCGGCGATCGACTTGCTGGCGCCGGCAAGCGATTGATTAACTTTTTGCGAACAAAGTTAAAAAAAATAAAAATAGTTTGACTTAAAAATAAATTTAATTGATACTTGGCATCATGACACGATGCCAAACATGCCACTCGGTGATGACGGCAAGGCGCCTGGAATGCGCCGCCTGCGACATCGTGGTGGCGGGTGATTTTGCAACGCCTCGCCTCGCCCGTCTCGATTCGGAGGATCAACTGCTGATCGAGTCCTTTGTGCTGTGCGGCGGCAGCCTGAAGCATCTGGCTCAAGACCTTTCGATCAGTTATCCGACGCTGCGCAAACGAATCGACGGCCTCATCAGCCGCCTGAATGACCTGCGCGCCTCCGATGAGCGCCAGGCGGAGCAGTGGTTGCAGCAAGTCGAAGCCGGGAAAATGAAACCGGAAAAGGCGGCAAGACTGTTGCGGGAGCAGGCTCATGGCTGAACACCGGGTCGATGGCGGTGACGCCCGCTCGCGGATCGAGCGAATGGAGCAGTCGGGCCTGATCTCAGGGGCGCAGGCGGACAGTCTCAGGGCAGGGCTGGGCGGTAGTTCCAGTGCCGGGCGATCGCTGCGCCACCAGTCGGCGAGGCATCGCATACCTCTGCTGGCGGTGACTGCGCTCCTGGTCCTGGTCCTGGTTTTTTTTCTCTTGCTGCCGGGCGGAGAGCCGGACAGCGTTCAGAATGTCGCCGAAAGTCTCAATCAACCCGGAACGGTGGGTGCCATGAATAAACTCCTGTCAGTCAGCATCGCGCTTTTCATCCTGGTGATCGTGCCGGTAATCATCCTGGCCGCCAGCTACAACGGCCTGGTGAACAGGGAAGAGGCCGTCCTCACCAGTTGGGGACAGGTCGAAAGCCAGTTCCAGCGGCGCGCGGACCTTGTGCCCGCGCTGGTGGAAACCGTCAGCCGCTACATGCAGCACGAGCGTGAGACCCTGGTGGAGGTCACTGAGCAGCGGCAGGGCGGTATGGACCGACTGGCCGAAGCACTCGGGCATTTGGTGGCGCAACAGGGCGCGCTGGCCGCGGACGGTCTCGGTGAGGACGAATTGATTGAAAACCAGCAGGCCCTCAGCCGGCTGTTTGCCAGCAGCGCCGCCCTGGACGGAAACATCCGCGGGCTGCTGGCGGTCGTCGAGGATTATCCGAAACTCGCCTCCAGCGATCAGTTCCTGGAACTCCAGGCTCAGCTCGAAGGGACGGAAAACCGCATCAATGTGGCCAGGCTGCGCTTCAACGAGTCGGTTGGTGCCTTCAACAGCGCCATGCGGAGAATCCCGGGCAACCTGGTGGCCTCGCTCGGAGGCTTCCAGCGCAAGGCCTATTTCCGAGCGGAAGAAGGAAGCGACGAGGCGGACGAGTCGCTGTTCGAGTGAAGCTTCGTCGGTTGCTCCTGTTTGTTATCGTCGCAAGCACGGTCGTTGCCTGCGGCGAGAATTCGCGACCGCTGGTCGAGGACGAAGCCGGATTGTTATCGACTGAACAGGTCGCCGACCTGACCCTCCATCACCAGTTCCTGCTGCTCGACCACGACATCGATTATCGCGTCGTGACCCGTGCCGCAGGCGGAGACGTGGATGCAGCGGCGCTTGAATTGTTCGAATCGATGTCGGCCGGAGAACGCAGTGAGCGAGGGCGCGGGCTTCTTTTGGTTCTGGACAGTGCAAGCCGGGAAGTTCGCCTGGAAGTCGGCTATTCCCTGGAAGGCGTCTTTCCCGATGCCTTCGTGGCCTATGTCGAGAACCGTCAGATGGTTCCTTTCTTCGCCCAGCACCGCATCGCCGATGGCATTCTGGCCAGCACCGAACTGATCATCGACCGGGCGCAGCGAGCTTCCCAAAACGCCAGTTGGGACGACGAGATATGGATGGAGGGCAGCGGTGGTGCGGGGGCCACGGCATCGACACGCGCGGCGCCGTCTTTCGAAACAAGTCCACCGCCTGCGGATTGGGCAATCGAAGCGCCTTCAGGGGTATCGCCCGACGCTGTGGTAGCCGCCTATCTCGAAGCCATGGGCCGGCGAGACAGCAACCCGGAGCTCAAGATCTACACGCCGGAAAGCCGCGCCATGATGCGGCAATGGCTGGTTACGCCGGCCCAGATGGACCAGGTGTCCAGAGCCTACCAAACGTGCCACGCGCCGCAAACCATTGTCAGCACCAGCAGTGTCAGGGCCGTGATTCGCTATCCCATCCCCCAGCGCCATTGCGCACCGTGGTTCCTGGTACGCGGCAGGGAGGGCTGGCAGCTCGACCTGACGATGCTGCAACGTGCCGTGCGTTTTGGCCGCAGCAACGCGTGGC
Source organism: Lysobacterales bacterium (assembly GCA_041584255.1). Classification (GTDB taxonomy): domain Bacteria; phylum Pseudomonadota; class Gammaproteobacteria; order Xanthomonadales; family SZUA-36; genus JAUIBE01. The sequence goes on along the minus strand of JBFHEJ010000148.1, from coordinate 2,293 downwards.
ACTTTGACCGCTCGGTTAGCCACCCCTACGAATTTGCGTTCGAAGACTGGCAGCTCGATGCCAACGGATTCCCGATTCGATCGAGGTAGCCGGTTGCGGACTATTTCGAAAGCACGTTGAGCTGCCACAGGTCCTTGCGTTCCATGAGCAGAAACGGCTTCATGGCCAGGCAGCCGGTCTTGCCGATGCTTTTTTCCAGGTAGCGGAGCTCGGCGAATTTCTCGCGCGTGCGCTCGCCGACCGGCGCGTCGAGCCCGTTTTCACGCATCATCAGCACACCCTTGGCGCGGATCGCCAGTTCCGTGTAGAGGCGCAGGTAGCACAACATGTCGGCGACGACCGGTCCTTCGAATTTCTCCGTCAGATCGCTGAGAAATCGCCCGATCTTCGACTCGGAAAAGGCGTGTGAGTTGATCATCTCGATCAGCCGGGCGTCGGCGTCAAAATCCAGTTCCAGCCAACGATGCATGGCCTCGGCGCTGCGCTGGAAGATCACGGCCAGCAGCGGCGGCAGCGCCAGCAGGGTGCCCACGGTCTGGAGGATCGGTGCGACAAAGAAATGGTTGAAGACCGAATGCAGCAGCGCGGCGACCAGGAGTCCGGGCAGGTAATACACCGGATTGATGCGCATGTTGCGCTCAGTGAGGGTCTGAGACATGACGCCGAAGATCGCCGTGACGCCGCCGTGCATGATGGCCGTGCCGAAGCCCCGGACCAGCCACACCCCGAACTGGGACCCGGCACCCGACTGCAGGTAGAAAAAATTCTCGACCAGGGCGAACCCGGCGCCGACTGCGAACCCCAGGATGGCGGAATCGACCAGGAAGCCGATGCGGCTGGAACGGAACAGGTAAACCATCACCAGCGCCTTGAGGGCTTCTTCGACGACGGGCGCGACGTAGCGCGCGTACGGCTTGAAGCCCAGTTCGAGGGCGTCCATCACCAGCGGATTGATGTAATAGGCGGCGATCGCGGTCAGGGCGCCGAGCAGGATGACGGCCAGCACCGTGCGCAGGCTGACCAGCTTGTAGCTGTCCATGTAGACCAGCACGAACAGGAACACCAGCACTGGAAGCAAGCCGACGGGTGCCCGCAAAAGAATTTCTGGTGCCATTATTGAGTGGGCGGTTCGCTCTGTTCGGGCCTGCAGTTATCTTGCCCCAACCGCCGCGACGATCACAGTATCTTCAGCGAGATCATCCACTCCTCGTCCCACTTCTTGCCATCGATGTAACCCTGCGCGAATCCGAACGAAAGCGTCATGGGCAGGCGGTGGACGATGGTGAAGGCAAGATCGACCTGGATGCCGATCGTCGACCAGGTTTCCTCGAACAGGGAGTCGCCAGCATCGGTCACCAGACCGCCGGCGAACAGCGCAGCACGCAGATCCTGCAGGTAGAAGCTCGGTGCGCCCACTTCCTCGAAACGAATCGGCGGCAAGTTCAGCTCAAGTACCGACCTGAAAAAGTCCTGGCCGGAGATTTCGTCGAGCTCAAACCCGGGAAAACTGTACGGCTCCCGGTAACGGCGGATCTCGCGGTCGTCGACGTAATTGTTGCCAAACGCGCCGAAATACCAGTTGGCCAGTGATTCATTGCGTGCGCCGTCAGCAACGCCGGCGGCGTTGTAAAACCAGACCGAGGCGTGCTTCAAAGGCAGCGCAAAACCGAAATCGATGCCGGCCAGGAACCGGGGAAACGTCTCGCCGTTGGCGTGATCGGCGTAGGCGCCCAGTTTCCAGCGCCAGCCCTTTTCGTGATCGACGGCGCCGAGCGACTTCTTGGTATGTGAGTAGTTCAGCTCAGCAGAGACCGAAAGCAGATCCTCGAAATCAGAGGCCACGTTCTGGTTGCCGGGCAGGGTGTCGAGACCGGTATACCAGCCGACCTCGGCTTCGAAGTCGAGGTGCCGCGGCTCGTCGAAGATCAGCGAGCGCCGGTAACCGCCGATGACCGCGTCGCCCTTGCGACTGCGCTCGGTCGGGCCGAACAGATCATAGAAATCGGCATTGTTGTGCCAGTAGCGCAAATTCCAGTAGATTCCCCGGTACTCGATATCGGCGTGCAGCCGCTCGCTCGAGGAGATGGATCCGTCGAGACTGTAGGACAGGTTGGCCTGCACGGAGCTGAGCGCAAAGGTGTTGTGAAACATCCAGTTGTACCCCAGCGCGAAGGTGTCACGGTAACCCTCGATGATCGGGTAGGCCGAGGTCAGCTCCAGGCCGCGATTGGGGTTGAATTTGCCCCGTTCGGTGACCACGCTTTCGAGATCGAATTCATCCAGCTTACGGGTC
>JBFHEJ010000147.1:0-6199 GCA_041584255.1 Lysobacterales bacterium | reverse complement strand
GCTGCTGTTCTCTGCCGACCAGCCTGCGAGCAAGTGGACGATCTTCGCCAGCGCCTCCGCCGCCCTTGTCCTGTCCGTCGCCATCGCGGTGCTGGCCGGCAGCCTGATCTCCGAGTATGTCAGCGAGACCGTCCTGCGCTACGTGGCCGGCGCGGGTTTCGTGGGAATCGGCGTCTGGACGCTGATCAGCGCCAGCCTGCCGACCTGACTGATCATCCAGCACTCAATTGCGCACCCAATGATCCTGATTGCACTCTACGGACTCATGATCGTGCTGATCAGCCTGTGGATGATCGTCAGCCCGCAGTCCTGCGTTGGCCGGGCCATCGCCTATTGCCGCAGCCCCTTCATGCACCCGGTCGATATAGGCCTCAGCCTGGTTTTCGGCAGCGTGTTCGTTTATTACGCGAATCAAACCGCCTTTCCTGTGCCCATCAAGGGCTTTGGTTTGCTGCTGCTGGCGGTCGGCACCGGCCTGATCGTGGTGCCCCCTTCCCTGCACCAGCGCTACGGCGTGTGGTCGATTGAGAAGACCGCGCCCCATTGGCGCTGGCTTGCGGTGTTTTCACTCCTGGCCGGCTTGTTTTTCATCTACGCGGGACTCTCACCATCATGACCAACCTCACCGGATCATGCCTGTGCGGCGACGTTCGCATCGAAGTCGAGGGCGAACTTCCCTTCGCGCCCCAGGCCTGTCACTGCACCCAGTGCCGCAAACAAACGGGCCACTTCCTGGCGGCGGCCAATGTGAAACGCGACGCCCTCACGGTCAAGGGCGAAGAAAACGTCGCCTGGTATCAGTCCTCGGACAAGGTTCGAAGAGGCTTTTGTTCCGTGTGCGGCTCGACCCTGTTCTGGGACGCCGACATCGAGGGCTACGACTACATTGCCATCGCCATGGGCCTGATCGACGGCTCGACCGGAACGCGCATCGGCAAGCACACCTTCGTTGGCGACAAGGGCGATTACTACGACATCCCCGACGACGCGGAGCAGAGCGATGGCTTCTGACCACGAAACGATCCCTTTGGCGGCCAGCGCGAACTGAATGGCGGAACATCGACTGAAAGGCGACGTCAAAGCTTTGGGTCTGAATGATGTGAACCTGATGCGAAAGCGCATATTGATGAACCTTGCTGTGCTGGCGGTGGTCGCCCTCCTGGCCATCGCCATTGTGCAGGCGCCGGAAACCGAATTGGCCGAATCACCGGCGCAGGCAGCGGACGCCGATGGGCCCGATGACGAAGCCCTGTCACCGTCCGAGGACCCGGGAGAACTCCTGTTCGACCCACCTTCCTCCCAGGACCGTGCGCGGCCGATGGGCGCATCAGAAGCCTCGCGCCTGCGCCAGGCCGTGGCCGCAAAGTCGCCTTTTCCGCACGACGTGCGTATCGACGACTACAAACGCACCCTGTGGCCCGATATCCTGGAGAATCCACCCAGGCCGCCGGGGCCGGATGACCCTGAACTGGACGCCGACCTGGCCTACCGCCTGTACATGTTCTATGGCAATTGCTCGGTCACGCCGCGCACCCCCGAGGCCGTTGACGCCCGCCTCAAGCGCATCACCAGCCGCGCCAACCGGGCCAGTGATGAAATGCTCGACCGCGTGGAGAGCAATGCCAATCAGCTGCTCGACATGTACGAGCTGTGCCTGCTGATTCCGTCCGATGTCGACCCGCGGCTGGAGGCGGTGAACTGGATGACCAAGGCCGTTCGCTTGGGGCACGAAATCGCCCAGGTGCAGTTCTACGACAAAGCCAAAGGCTTCCTGCTGCGTGCCGATTTCTTCACCGATGCGCCGCCGCTGGTGATGCTGCACCGGGGACTGATCGAAGAGTACAAGATGACCGCGCGCTATGCGCTTTCCCAGGCGATGAAAAACGGTCACCCCGAAGCCTTCCTGGCCATGTCGGAAGTCTATCGGGAAGGGGTGATTTACCCCCGCGATCCGATCAAGGCTTACGCCTACCTGCGGGCCGCTGAAATTCAGGCCGCGCAGAATCAGCGCATCCTCGAATACCTCGGGCGCTACAAGACCCGGCTGGTGGAGGCGCTTAATCCCGATCAGATTGCCGAGGCAGAAAACCTGGCGCAGGAAATACGTATCGACGCATCGACCACACTCGGCGCCGGCTGAGTGACACCGATCTTCGGTTACAGCAGGTCTTTCAAGCGGTAGTACAGCATCCCCAGGGCGATGATCTGGTTGCCCAGCCAGCGTGAACCCGGAATCCTGAAATGCTTGATGTCGGCAAAAAGGTCGAAGCGCTCCAGCGTGCCGCCCACGGCATCGGCCATGATCTCACCCATGACGTGGGTGGCGCTCAGGCCGTGGCCGGAGTAGCCCTGGCAGTAATATACGTTGCCTTCGATCCGCCCCAATGCGGGAATGCGGTTGAGCACGATGCCGATCTTGCCGCCCCACTCGTAATCAATCCGCACATCCTTGAGCTGCGGATAAATCTTGAGCATACGCGGCTGCATGTAGGACTTGATGCTCGCCGGCTCGCGCCCGGAATAGTTACAGCGCCCGCCATATAGCAGGCGCTTGTCCGCGGACAGCCGGTAATAGTCGACGATCTCGTTGAGGTCGCACACCGCCACGTCCAGCGGATTGATTTCCGCCACCACGTCCTCGCCCAGTGGCTCGGTGGCGATGATGTAGCTGCCGGCCGGAAACACCAGGTTGGAGGTGTGATTGGGTTCCAGGCGGCTGTAGGCGTTGCCGGCCAACACCACGGCATCGGCGGTAACCTGACCTAAGGCAGTGCGCACCACCGGCCGCTGCCCATGGTCGATGCCGATCACCGGCGACTGCTCGAAGATGCGCACGCCCAGTGATTCGGCCGCCCTGGCCTCGCCGATGCACAGGTTCAGCGGATGCAGGTGGCCGTCGCGGAAACAGGCAAAGCCGCCGATGTAGGCCTCGGTCCCCAGGCGGCTTTGGGTCTGCTCGCGGTCCCAGACTTCGTAGCGATAAGGAAAATTGTGCCGGCGCCGTTCCTCGGCGCTCTCCTGGATGTCCTCGAAGTGGCGTTCCTTGAGCGCGACCTCGACGTAGCCGCCCTTGAGGTCGCAGTCGATGGCGTATTTCTCCACCCGCTCGTAGACGATGTCGCTGCCGCGCCAGCGCAGATCCCAGATCATGTCGGCGATGCCATCGCCGTGCTTTTGCTGGATCTTGGCCAGGCCGCTGATGCCGTTGATGAGCTGACCGCCATTGCGCCCCGAGGCGCCCCAGCCCACCCGATTGGCCTCCACCACGGCGACGGCATAGCCGCGCTCGGCCAGCGTCAGGGCGGTGGCAATCCCGGTAAAGCCGGCGCCCACCACGCACATGTCGGCGTTGTGGGCGCCCTCGAGCGCCGGGTAATCCGTGCGCGCATTGGCCGTTGCCGCGTAGTACGACCGGGTATGTTCCTGGAATTGAGTGTTGTGCTTCACGCCAGAGGTCAATGTCGGTTCGCGCTGCCAGGCTGCAGGATATGCTGTTTTTGCAGGATTTCCGATCGCCAGCCTTCGACGTTCATTTCAATGGCGGCAAAGCCGCCGATCCACAGCAGTTCGTCCCAAAGATACAGCCAGTGCCCCAGCGAAGCCCAGTACGCGCCAAGGCCAATCAACCCCAGGTAAAGCACGCGCTTGGAGGTGTTGGTGATGTGCAGCGCCCAGCCGCCGGTGATGCCGCGTTCCTGCATGCGCACCACGATTTCGATCGCCGCGATAATGACCAGCCAGATAATCGCCTCGCTGAGGTCCGCCACGGCCAGGTCGCGCTCGAGTTCAAGGCCGGAACGGTCGGTCACGACCGGGTCGTCGCCAATGCGGTAAAACTGATCGGCGGCGGAGAGATCGTCACAGTTCTCGCCGTTAATCGCGGTGTATTCCAGGTTGTATACGTAGGAGAGATTCTGGCCAGCCAGTTGACACAAGCTGGTCGCGCCTTCCACCGGCACGGTTTCCTGCAGGTCCGACAGGCTCACCCCGTAGGCAAACACCGTGTGCGCGATCATGGCGAAGCACACCAGCCGGATGCCATGCACAGTGCGCTTGACGCCGCCGGTCCAGTCCGCGTCCTCGAGCACGTAGGTCTCCAGTTCGAACATCGCCAGCAGCACAAACCAGCCCAGCTCATCGATGCTGGTGGCGAACTCCCTGGCCCAGTCGAGCAGCCCGGAAGCGGCGGTCAACGTGTGCGTGGCCCGCACCCAGTCCTCGTGGATGTAGAACATCCAGTTGACGATCAGCAGGGTATAAACCACCCACTTGAAGATCTGCTGATAGTGCCGCGCCCGGGCCGCGTCGATCACAGGCGATCCTTGATCTGGTAGGCCATGATGCCGAGCTGCACCAGCGGTTTGCGCAGGGCGTGCAGGCCCGGGATGCGCAGCGCGTGACAGCCCGCGAACAAGTCGAACTGCTCCATGACGCCGGCCACCGCATCGGCCAGGATGCGGCCGGCGAGATGGGTGACGTTGACGCCGTGGCCGGAATAGCCCTGGCTATAGAAAATCTGCGGGCCCAGGCGGCCGAGCTGTGGCACGCGGTTGAGGGGCACGCCGATGGTGCCGCCCCAGGCGTAGTCGACGGCGATGTCTTGAAGTTGCGGATAGATGCGGGCCATCCGCGGCCGCAGTTGGCGCTGGATGACTTTGGGGTCATCGCCAAAATAATTGCAGCGCCCGCCGAACAGCAGGCGCTTGTCGGCGCTGAGGCGAAAATACTCGATGACGAAATTGGGGTCGCACACCGCCACGTCGTGCGGGTTGATCCGGGCTACGGACTCTTCGTCCAGCGGCTCGGTGGCGATGATAAAGCTGTTGACCGGCAGCATGGTGCCCTTGAGCTGCTTTTCGAGGGCATGGTAGGCATTGCCCGCGATGATGACGAACTCGGCCGTGACGCTGCCTTCGCCCGTCACCACCCTGGGCCGCGGTCCGCGCTCGATGGATAAAACCGCTGAGTGTTCGTGGATGGTGACGCCAAGGCCGGCAGCGGCCATGGCCTCGCCGACGCACAGGTTGAGCGGGTGCAGGTGGCCGTTGGCCATGTTGAGCAGGGCGCCGATGTAGGCCTCGGTGCCGATAAAAGCCCGGGTTTCCGCCTGATTAAGCAGCCTGAATTCGTGCGCAAAGCCCGTTTCTCCGAGGTGGGCCGCTTCCTTTGCCAGGTATTCGACGTGCCGGGGTTTGATGGCGACATCGACGTAGCCGTACTTGAGGTCACAGTCAATGGCGAATTGCGCCACGCGCCGGGCGATGATGCGATGCCCTTCCCAGCGCAATTCGTCGATCAACGCGGCGCGCTCGGCGCCGAGTGCGGCCCGCAGGCGCGCTTCACCGGAGATGCCGCCGATCATCTGCCCGCCGTTGCGTCCGGAAGCGCCCCACCCCACCCGCCTGGCTTCCACCACGTGGACCTTGTAGCCGCGCTCGGTCAGGTGCAGGGCCGAGGAGATGCCCGTGAAGCCCGCCCCGACAATGCACACATCGGCCCTATGATCGCCACGCAGGGGCGCGAAGTCGGTGTGCCGGTTGACCGTGGCGGCGTAATAGGAACCGACGTGTGGCTGGATCGCAGGCATTCGCAGGGTTGTTGGTGTTAATCTCGATTGGGATGTTGCCGAAGCATAACCCGATCCTATCCGTGCCGCGCGCCAAAAAAAACCGTTCAGCGAGGTACGATCAGGTCGTTTGAAACGTCATGTTTGCTGTCATGGATGGTGTCTATTCAAGTTCGCTGCTCGTCGCCCTGATGGCAGGCGTTGCAGCGCTGCTGCTCGGCGTTGCCGGATTGCGCAAACCCGGTGGCTGGTGGCCCTCGCCTCGCCTTACGATGGGCGTGGTGCTGCTGGCAGCCGCAAGCCTGCTCACATCCGTCGCGGTGCACTGGACATGGGGACATGGGCGTTCCAGCCCTGAACCCATGGGCGTGGGCCCCTTCCTGGAGAATCACCTGGCGTTTTTGTGGACGGGGTTGATGATTGTTGGCGGGCTGGTACTGGCGCTCAGGGCGCGTGGGCGAACAGCAGATGGTGACTAGGGATAGATAGTGCAGTTGCCTTCTTCGTCCAGTTCCGCAATCACCTTGGAAATGATATTGAAGCAGGCCCGGGCCAATTCCTCCGGCGCGGGGTGAGGCCAGCGCTCCTGCCGGTCGACCTTGGGATCGACCGACGCATCGAGAAACCGGCAGC
>JBFHEJ010000146.1:0-6297 GCA_041584255.1 Lysobacterales bacterium | reverse complement strand
TCGGCCTCGTTGTGGCCGTGGCGACGATAACAAACCAGATCGATGACTACATCGCGTTTGAATTCCTTGCGAAAATCACAGGCGATTTGCATGACGTGACGCACCGCGTCCGGATCGTCGGCGTTGACGTGAAATATGGGTGCGTGCACCATTTTGGCCACCGTCGTGCAGTACAGCGTCGATCGCGCGTCCCGCGGATTGCTGATGGTGAAGCCAACCTGGTTGTTGACAACGATATGCAGCGTGCCGCCGACCCCGAAGCCGCGGGTTTCGGACATCTGGAACAGTTCCATCACGACCCCCTGACCGGCAAAGGCGGCGTCCCCGTGGATCAGTATCGGCATGACCGCATCGTCGCCGAGATCTCGCCGGCGATCCTGGCGCGCCCGTGCCGAGCCGGCGACGACGGGATCGACAATTTCGAGGTGGGAGGGGTTGAATGCCAGCGCGACGTGGACACCGCCACTGCCGACAGCGATGTCAGAAGAATAACCGAGGTGGTACTTGACGTCCCCGGACCGGCCGGTTTCGCTGGTCTTGTATTTGCCCTCGAACTCTTCGAACAGCACGGACGCTGACTTGCCCAGGGTATTGACCAGAACATTGAGTCGGCCGCGGTGTGCCATGCCGATCACCACTTCCCTGATGCCCTGGTTTCCGGCATGCCGAATGGCGCCGTTGAGCAATGGAATCAGGCTTTCCCCGCCTTCGAGTGAGAATCGCTTCTGGCCAACGTAGCGAGAGTGAAGGTAGCGCTCGATGCCTTCGGCGGCAGTGAGCTGCCTCAGCAACTTGATCCGCGTGTCCCTGGGGGGCGTGTACTCACCCTCTGACCCCTCCAGGCGTTCCTGCAGCCAGCGTCGCTTTGTAGTGTCGACCATGTGCATGTACTCGACACCAATGCTGCCGCAGTAGACATTGCGGCACAGCGTGACGATGTCGCGCAGCCTCATCCGGTCCGGCGCCGCAAGCGAGCCGGTATCGAATTCCAGGTCGAGATCGGACTCTGACAAATCGTGGAATTCCAGCGTCAGGTCCGGCACGGGTGCGTGATGAGGCCGCCCCAGAGGGTCCAGCCTGGCGTTTTCGTGCCCGCGTACCCGAAAAGCATTGATGAGCTTGAGAACGCCCGCTTCCTTGTGGTCCGCCACCCGCGTATCAGTAAGCTGCGCAGGCAATCGCCCGAGCATGGCGAAGCGTGCTTCGACCGCCAGCCGCCCGGTTTCATCGACCGCCTCGCCGGCACCGTTGTGCATGTCGCGGAAAGCCCTTGCCCACTGCTCGGGCACAGACTCGGGGTCGGCCAGCCACGATTCGTAGTAACCCTCGATGTACGGCGCATTGCTGCCGTACAAATGCGAAGTGCTGTAGAGCTGTTGCAGGCTTTGGCTCACGCTTTTGTTGTGGATTCCTGGACCCGGGCGAGGCCGGTCATTATAACGGTTAACAATCGATCCGGCTCACCGCAAATGTGGCTCTGGATGCAGCAGAATCAAGGGTCGGCGGCGATCAGTCATCGATGGATGAAGCCAGCAGGGAAGCAAGGCCGGTATAGCCCGCTGGCGTCAGTTCGAGCAATTCCTTTTTTGCCGCCTCTGGTATGTCCAGCGAGCCGATGAAAGCCCTCAGCGCGGCGGGTTCGATTCCCTTGCCCCGGGTCAGCCCCTTGAGCTGCTCGTAGGCGTCGGTCAGGCCATAGCGACGCATTACCGTCTGGACCGGTTCGGCCAGCAGCTCCCAGCGCCCCTCGAGGTCGGCGCCGATGCGATGTTCGTCCGGCTCAATTTTACCCAGGCCCTGTCGGAGCGAGGAGAGAGCCACCTGCGTGTGACCAAAGGCCGTGCCCATCACGCGCAGGGCTGTGGAATCGGTCAGGTCGCGCTGCCAGCGCGACAGCGGCAACTTGTCGGCAAGGTGTGCGAGTACAGCGTTTGCAACCCCGAGGTTACCCTCGGCATTCTCGAAATCGATGGGGTTGACCTTGTGTGGCATGGTCGAAGACCCGACTTCGCCCTGCTTGAGCCGTTGCCGGAAATAGCCAATCGAGATGTAGGCCCAGACGTCGCGGCAAAAATCGATGAGGATCGTATTGCAGCGCATCAGGGCATGGAAAGTCTCGGCCAACCAGTCGTGCGGCTCGATCTGGGTAGTGTAGGCATTCCACTGGAGCCCCAGCGATTCTACGAAGTCCTGGCAAAACGCCGGCCAGTCAACCTCGGGGTAAGCGGCCAGGTGGGCATTGTAGTTTCCGACCGCGCCGTTGAATTTGCCCAGTGGCGTCACCGCCCGAAGGATGGCGGTTTGCCGTTCCAGGCGCGCACTCACATTGGCCAGCTCCTTGCCAAGCGTCGTGGGCGACGCGGGTTGGCCATGGGTGCGGGACAGCATGGCGGTGCCGGCATGCTCGCGCGACAGATCAGCCAGCGCCGTGGTGATGCGCCCAAACTCCGGCAGCAATACGTCCTTGCGCGCGTCACGCAGCATGAGGGCGTAGGCCAGGTTGTTGATGTCCTCGGAGGTACAGGCGAAGTGCAAGAAAGCGGTGTGTGCAGCGAGCTCTTCGTGTTCGCCGAGTCTTTCCGCCAGGTAATACTCCACCGCCTTGACGTCGTGGTTGGTGCCGGACTCGATGGCTTTTACCCTCATCGAGTCCTCAACGGAATGGCCATCCACCAGCTCATCCAGGAAAGCCCTCGCTTTGTTGCTCAGGGCAGGCAGTTCACCAATATCGGGTCGCCCGGCCAGCGCCTGGAACCACCGCACTTCCACCAGCACCCGGCGCTGAATCAACCCATGCTCACTTAGAATCGCGCGCAGCGGTTCGGTCTTGGCCGCGTAACGGCCATCGATGCTGGATATCGCTGTTAGTGAACTGAGTTGCATTGCTGGTATCTGCTCTACCGGCGCCAACCGGGCATTTTACACGCACCACGCAAGGCTGGCGTAGCATTTGTAATGCAGGCCCGGCGCCTGTCCCCAGGTACTGCAATCAATCCAGTTATCGAAACTTGGTGTCCTTGCCCGCATATAATTCGTGTTGGGGATCGATCAGAACGGAGCGCAAGAATGAGCAGTGAGTACCGCACCGAGAAAGACAGCATGGGTGAACTACAGGTGCCCGCCGATGCTTTGTGGGGGGCGCAGACCCAGCGCGCAGTCAACAACTTCCCGATCAGCGGCCTCACCATGCCGCGCCAGTTCATTCGTGCTCTGGGTCTGATCAAGGAAGCGGCCGCAGCGGTTAACCGGGATCTTGGGCTCCTGGACGAGCAACGGGCAAGTGCCATCATTGCGGCGGCCGGCAGCGTGATCGACGGCGATGTGGACGAGCATTTTCCCATTGACGTCTTTCAGACCGGCTCCGGTACCAGTTCCAACATGAACGCCAACGAGGTCATCGCCCACGTCGCCTCGCAGCAAAGCGGGCTCGACATCCATCCCAATGACCATGTCAACATGGGCCAGAGTTCGAATGACGTGATTCCTACGGCGATTCAGCTCAGCGCTCTGCTGGTCGCTCGTGAACAGCTTGTGCCGGCTCTGCAGCATCTCCATTCGATACTGCAGGAGAAAGCCGCTGAACTTTCCGCAACGCCCAAGACCGGGCGCACCCATATCATGGACGCCATGCCGGTCACCTTCGGCCAGGAGCTTGATACCTGGGCGCAGCAGGTCAGTTCCAACATCAAGCGCATCAAGAGCGCCCTGAAACGGGTGCGGCGACTGCCACAGGGCGGGACCGCTGTTGGCACCGGCATCAATGCCCACCCCGAATTCGGACAGCGCATAGCCGACACGCTGACGCAGCGGACCGGGCACAAACTTCGGTCGGCGGAGAACAAGTTCGAATCGATCAGCTCGCAGGACGCATCGGTGGAGCTGTCGGGTCAGCTCAAGACACTGAGTTGCAGCCTGATGAAAATCGCCAATGACTTACGCTTAATGAACTCCGGTCCGCTGGCCGGCATCGCGGAAATCGAACTGCCGGCCCTGCAGCCCGGCTCGTCGATCATGCCCGGCAAAGTCAATCCCGTCATTCCCGAAGCGGTGTGCATGGTATGCGCACAGGTTATCGGCAATGACGCCACGATCACCGTCGCCGGGCAGTCCGGACTGTTTCAGCTCAATGTCATGCTGCCAGTGATTGCGCTCAACCTTCTGCAAAGTCTGGAAATCCTGAGCAATGCAAGCCGGCTGCTGGGGGATTCGGCGATCGCCGGGTTCAGGGTCAACGAAGGAAGGATCCGGGAGGCGCTGGAGCGCAACCCGATTCTGGTGACCGCTCTGAATCCCGTCATTGGTTACGAGCTGGGCGCCGTCACCGCGAAACAGGCTTACAAGGAGGGCAGGGCGATCAAGGACGTTGCGCTGGAAACCACCGATCTTTCGGCCGAGGAACTCGACCGGCTCCTCGATCCATTGGAGCTGACCAAAGGTGGCATCAAGGAATAGAAAACTAGCAGATTAGTAGGAATTGCGCGAAAAACGCGAAGGGCGCGAAAGACGAGAGTATAGCCAGATAAGTTTCACGTCTTTTGTGTATTAACTACCTTTCGCGTTTTTTTTCTTGCAATTCTTGCTGCGTTGTTTGGGGCAAGAATTTTGAGCTGAATGCCTAGCCGTCCGTCGCACGGTGGCGGAACCACAACGCGCCAGCCAGGAACACGGCGGCGATGATCAGGCCGACCAGCATTTCCAGGCTGAACAAACGGTCGAAAATATTGGTCACCGTCACGGAATGACTGAAGCGGTCGTCCAGCGGCGCGCCCAGCGCCACTCCGCCACGTGGATCCCCATCATGAACTTGCACGGACAGGATCGCCGGGCTGTTGACGATCCAGCGCGCAATGATTCCCCACAGGTTGTTTTCAAAGCTGAAAGTGCGCAGGAAGCCAATCCAGGTTTGCAGGCCGGACAGCACCAACGGGGGCAAAACGGCGAACAGCAGCGGCACACGCGGCGCGAACGAAGACACCAGCAGGAGCCACCCGAACATCGGCAGGGCCCAGATCGAATTTGCCAGGTAGGAAAGCCCGATCAGGCCCCAGGCCTTGACCGGCTGCGAGACGCTCAGGAACAGGGTCCAGGGATTCCCATCCACGACCAGGACCATGATCGACGCGATCAGGGCGATGACGAGGTGAGTGGCAATCAGCGCCACCAGGAAAGCCGCGGGCGCCATCACCATGGCTGCCAGCAATTTGGATGCAATCGTCAGGGTGTCTGATGCCGGCAATGATTTCCAGAACAGGATGCTGCGGTCCTTGCGATCGTCGTACAGCGCGCCGAGCAGGTAGAAAAAGACCACGAACCACATCACGATCGTGAAAAACACCGAGCTGCCGAGCAGCGCCTGGTGAAGAATCTCTGCGCGTACGGCTTCGGGCTGTTGCGACGCCAGGCGAATCAGTTCCTTGAAGGTGTAGAGCTCATTATCGATGTGTGCCGTAGTGAACACGGCCATCAGGGCGCCAACGACGTAAATAATCCCGATGACGATGGGCGTGGTGCGAAAGGCACCCTTGTTTTCCCAATATTCGCGCTGGAGCAGGGCAAGCAGGCGGCTCATGATTCGCCTCCTTCCATGGTCGCGACAAAGAGGTCTGCGACACTGGGCGTATGCAGCTCGCCAAGTTGTTTCAGCGTCTCCCGATCCTTGTCCTGGAACAGGAAAATGTGCCGCCCGAACACCTGCCGCTCGTAGATCGGTCTCAGCGCCCTGGCTTCCTGGGCGCGCTCCGGCGTGACCATCACTTCCGCATAACGCGACTCGACCTCGTCCATGGTGCAGTCGAGCGCAATGCGGCCGTTCTGGATGAAAATCAGATCGGTCAGGATATGCTCGATTTCCTCAACGTTGTGCGTCGTAATGAGGACGGTGCGTTCCTCGTCGAAGTAGTCATTCAGCAGGCTGGTGTAGAACGCTTTGCGGAACAGGATGTCGAGACCCAGCGTCGGCTCATCTAGAACCAGTAGCCTGGCGTCGATTGACATCACCAGCGCAAGGTGGAGCTGCGCCACCATGCCCTTGGACAGGTGCTTGACCTTCTTTTGCTGTTCGATCTTGGTCCGGGCCAGGTATTGCATGCAGCGTTCCCGGCTGAAGCGCGGATGAATCTGTTCGGTCAGGTCGATGAGCTGCCACACGCGAATCCAGCGAGGCAGAACGGCCACGTCTGCAATAAAACAGACATCTTCCATCAGGCGGGCGCGCTGCCGTGAAGGATCCAGTCCAAGCACGCTGAGTTCGCCCTCATAGGTCGCCAGGCCGAGAATGGCCTTGAGTGCGGTGGTTTT